>DUMD01000204.1 GCA_012840065.1 Clostridia bacterium | reverse complement strand
ATTACCATCCACTTTTTACTTCCCGTTTCTTTTTTAATGGTAAGCAGAGTAGTGCTACAGGGAAAATGAAGCAGTGAAAAAATCATCATATTTAAAGCAGTTAACCAGGTCCAGCCCTGCTCCACAAATAAAAGTCTTAAGGATTCTAAACTGTCCAGTTCCACAAGAGCACCTTTAGCTAAATAGCTCATAATTAAAATCGGGATGACAATTTCGTTAGCCGGAAGGCCCAAAAGAAAAGCCGTTAAAATAAAACCATCTAAACCAATTAATCTGCCTAAAGGGTCAAAGAAAGCGGCCATATGGTTAATCAAACTCACCCCGCCCAGATTTAAATTAGCTAAAATCCAAACAATGATTCCTGCCGGTGCTGCTACAACTACAGCCCTTCCTAAAACAAACAAAGTTCTGTCAAAAACGGAGCGGACAATTATTTTCCCTAATTGAGGAGGACGATAGGGCGGAAGCTCTAAAGTAAAAGTAGAAGGTATCCCCTTTAGCAAAGTTTTAGATAAAAGCCAGGACACAAATAGGGTAGTCATTATCCCCAATAAAATCATCCCCACAACTAGAGAAGTAGCTATTACTGTTCCCTGACCTAGAGACAATAAGGCGCTAAAAATAGAAGAAAGGGTAAATAAAGTAGGAAAACGTCCATTGCAAGGAACAAAATTATTGGTTAAAATAGCTATCATTCGCTCTCTGGGGGATTCAATAATCCGGCAAGCAACAATTCCTGCCGCATTGCAGCCAAAACCCATTGCCATGGTCAGCGATTGTTTTCCATGAGTTCCTGCTTTTTTAAAAAATTTATCCAGGTTAAAAGCAACCCTGGGTAGATAGCCCAGGTCTTCAAGAAGAGTAAAGAGAGGGAAAAAAATAGCCATGGGCGGAAGCATTACAGAAACAACCCAAGCAGCAGTTCGATACATCCCCAGGATAAAGGCACCTGAAAACCAGTCCGGAACTGACATTTGCCGGCAGAGGGACAACATCCAATCCTCCAAAGCAAATAATCCCTTGGCTATTAATTGAGAAGGGTAATTGGCTCCCGAAATGGTAAGCCAGAAAATAGCCCCCAATAGCAAGAGCATAATCGGATAGCCCCAAACCTTGGAGGTTAAAATATCATCAAATTTTCTATCCAAATTAACCTTAGTTTGTTTAACCCTCATTACTCTTTCTGTTAAAGAACGGGCTTGCTCATAAATACTGCTGACAATTTGGTCCCTTATTCCTTCCCCCTGAAGCCTCCTAAAATCTTCTGTTTCAATTAGAATTTGCTGCAATTTCCCCAGACCTTCATGTGAATTATTCATCTTACAAGTCCCCCTCCACAAGCAAATCTCCTTTAGTTTCTTCTTGATTGTTAAAATACTGCTGAATAGAGGAAATAATTGTCTGATCTCCATCGATCAATCTTAAAGCAAGCCAACGGGGATTAAGTTCTTCACCAAAAATTTCCTTTACCTCTTTAGCCAATTTAGCAATATATTTTTCTAATTCTCCTCCATATTGAATTTGAATGGGCTTGGGTTTCAAAACTCCTGTAGCCACATCATCAATTACATCCTTAAGCCGATCTAATCCCTGCCCTATCCTGGCTACCGTCGGAATAACCGGTACTCCCAGTTCTGTAGAGAGTTTCAACTCATCTATAAAAATATTCTTCCTTCTTGCTTCATCAACTAGGTTGAGACACACTACCAATTTATCCGTAATTTCTCCTATCTGCAAAACTAAATTTAAATTCCGTTCCAAACAAGTAGCATCCACCACAACAACTACAGCGTCAGGTTTCCCAAAACAAATAAAATCTCTTGCCACCTGCTCTTCTACCGAATTAGCAAAAAGAGAATAGGTACCGGGCAGGTCGATCAGAGTAATATTTTTCCCTCTATGTCTATATCTACCTTTTGCCTGCAAAACCGTTTTGCCCGGCCAGTTGCCGGTATGTTGATTTAATCCGGTAAGAGCATTGAAAACCGTACTTTTGCCTGTATTAGGATTTCCGGCCAAGGCTATGGTTAGCTGGGAAATTTCTTTATCCCCTAGGGTAAAATCCTCCTTCCAAACACTAATGCCCGAAGCCTGTCGAGTTAATCCCATTTGACCGCCTCCTTTTCCCTAATTCAACTGCAAGCTGGCAGTTATCAGAATAAAAATCCTGGCCTTAAACAGCACAAGTCAACTTATGCTTAAATCCTTATTAAAGAAGCTTAACTCTAATTTGCCGCCCTTCTTCTGAACGCAAAGCAATCAAAGCACCTCTAATCTTAAAAGCCGTAGGGTCACCCAGAGGACTTCTTCGGACAGTTTCAACCACAGTACCCGGAACAAACCCCAAATCCAATAACCTTCTTCTCATTAATCCCTTGGTCTCTAAGCCAAGGATCCTGCCAAGGCTTCCTACAGGTAGCTGATTTAATCTAATTTCCCCCTTATCTTCCATTTTTCACCCTCCTATTTGTGTCAAGAGTTAAAGCTTTATAACTATCCTAATTTCAGGAACTTGCTAGCAAACAACTAGTTTGCAGTAGTATAAACTTCTGCTAACAGAGTATGAAAAAGAGGATTTGATTGTTACTTTTTGAACCAGATAAAATACAAAAAGAGCAGAATGCTTAAACACCCTGCTCTTTTTTTCCTTTTGCAGTAAACAAACTTTTCTTTATTTAGCAATTCTTTGCGGTTCCCGGTTTGGATGATATACTGTCAATTCAACCGTTTCTGTTAAAATATCAGCATAGCTGAAAGAAACCCGACGAACCGAATTATCATCGCCATGAAGCTTAATAACAAAAATGTTTGGGTATGTTTGTTCCAAGATTCCTTCTCGTTCAATAATTTTGCGGCGTCCTCGATTAGCACGTAAATGAATTGTTTTTCCTATACACGAGTCCAGGTCTTTCTTGATCTCTGCCAAAACATTTCTTTTAACCAAGAAATCACCCTCTTTCCACCAAATACTTAAAGTATTATAGCATGTATTTGGTGGAGTGTCAAGTTTTAAAAAAATAATTATACAGTCAGCGATAATTTTTGTCAAGAAGAATTTGCAGATATTTTATCGATTTTAAATTACAAATTTAGTTGCCTTATCTTTACTGGCAAAGTTCTAACAAATTTCCCCTTTTTTAAATTAAAACTTTGGCAGCCCCAAGCGAAACTTGCCCTTTGTCTCTATTCCACCAATGCCGGCTATACCGGTCAAGGTATTGCCAATAACCTGATCTAGGGGTACTGTAACCCGAACAGAGGATTTAGCCAATTTTTCTACTACTAACACAGGATCAAAAATATGAATGAGTACCCGCTGGGGGGAACTGGCATAATTGGCCCCGGCTTTCATTAAAGCAGAAAAATGGGACTGACAAGCTCCGGCAAAAATGATTAACTCGTCTCTCCCTTTTTCAAAAAACCGAGCCTGTTTAACGGCTTCTACAAAATATTTTGAGGAGTGATAATTATTTAAATCGTCTAGGTCTTCAGCTCCTTTGCGAATACCATCGTGACCGGTTAAAACCAGGATATCCGGCCGATATCTCCGCAACAGACCTAAAACAATCTGAGGCTGTTCCTTCTCATCTACAGCCTCACCAATAGCCTCAATATTTAACTCTTTATACTTTTGCAAACATCGTTCTAAATAATCCTCATCCCCATCAAGATGGAGTACCCTACCGGGAAGACCAAAAAAATCATACTGAGATAATTTATTGGTTATATTTTTTTGTTTAACCTCTTCCTCTATTAACCTCTCTTCCCGTCTTGTTCGGGTAAACTGTTCCCTTACTTTCAATTCAATATTTTTCCGTTTATAATCTTCCTCTTCTTTCGTTGGTTTGACTAAATCATGTACAGGTGCATCGGCTATCAATCTATAATCAATGCCTTTTAATACAGCTATTTCTTCCCCAGTTGCTGATGATAAATAAAAATCCATTACTTTAAACATGATATCGGAATTATATGATTTTCTGCCCACTATATCCCCTAAACATATCTTGTGCACCTTTTTCCCCTCCCAGTAAAAGATAAGGTCCTTAATTAATCATATGAAGGGGAAGCCAAAAACGTGACACAAATGTTTACCTAGTATATTTATCAGCAACTTTAGAAGCTCCGTAAGAATTTGGTTTTATCTTAGCGCTAAACCCGCTCCCTACAATCATGCCAACCACTTCCTTGATAATAGCTTTCGTATCCCCGGCATTACCCACATCAACATGAATTTCAATGTCAAAAAAGTGAGACCCCAGGGTAAACAATAAATCTTGAACAAGGCTGGCTACTTCCAGGCTAATTGAAGCCTCCAGAAAAATCCGCTGTTTTAGCCCATAAGCAACCTGCTCCCTTTTTTTCCGGTAATAATAAACTGCCCCTTTACCAACTCGATGCATAATAATAGCCGTTACAAAGCATACTTCGTCCCGCTGGTAAGAATCGGTACCCACTATCAATTTATATTTATAATTGGGTTCCTTTTCCATATGTTTTAAGATATCAATACAAACTTCCTCCAGACTAAGTACACCTTTTGACGGACTAATAAAATGCATCATGTTTACACCTCTATTCTGTTTAGTTTAGGGCATTCGCTATGCGGGAAAATTCCTCCAAACTTAAAGTTTCTCCTCTTCGATTAGGGTCAATACCCAACTGGGTTAAAAATTTTTCAACCTCCTGTTTATCTCCTCCAAACTGCTGCAAAGAAGCTAAATTATTTCTTAAATTTTTCCGTCTTTGGGCAAAAGCAGATTTAACCACTTTGAAAAATAATTCTTCATTCTTAACCCTAACCGGAGGAACCTTCCAAGGGATCAGGCGGATAACTGCCGAATTAACCTTAGGCTGAGGAATAAATACTGTTGGTGGAACAGTAAAGAGATAATCCGTTTGAACCCGGTACTGAACCAATACAGATAACTGGCCATATTCTTTACTCCCCGGATTAGCAGTAAGCCTTTCAGCCACTTCTTTCTGGACCATAATAACCAGCCGTTCCCAAAGAACCTTTTCTGTCAGCAGTTTCATAATTAAAGGGGTTGATATATAGTAAGGCAAATTAGCAACCAGTTTCACCTCTTTATAGTCAGGAAACTGGGTTAGCAAACTTACAAAATCCAGTTTAAGGGCATCCCCCTGGATGATTTTTAAATTAGTTGTTTGCACAAATTGTTCTTCCAAAATCGGAATCAATCTTTGATCCAACTCTACTGCAACTACTTGACCGGCCTGTTCGGTTAAAATCTGGGTCAAGGAGCCAACCCCCGGCCCAATTTCCACAACCAGTTCTTCCCCATTCAATTCTGCAGCTTCAGCAATCTTGCGTAATGTATTTTGATCTACCAAAAAATTCTGTCCCAAAGACTTACTCATTTTGAACCGTTCTTTTTTTAAAATTTGGCTTGTTCTAAAGCTAGTACCAATTTTATTATCCAAGTTTTTCGCTACCTCCAATGTTAATTTTCTTCCCTAAAATCCCTTAATTAAATCATCCTTCCTTTTGGACAACAATATTCTTACCAAAAAATTTATCTAGTTAAGGCCGGATAAGAACACAGGGCAAGCCAAAAATGGCTTGCCCTTATTAGTTCACCTTTCAAGCATGTATACGGTAACGGTTCTAGTACCAAATTTTCTGGCCTCCGACAGAGTGTCAAAGCACAAATCAATTTTATTACCCTTAATTGCCCCACCGGTATCCGCTGCTAGAGCAAAACCATACCCGTTTACATATAGCCTGGTTCCTAAAGGAATCACTGCAGGGTCCACTGCCGCCACCCCTCTGGCAGCTTTAATCCCAGTGGCTGTTTTTCCACCGTATTTTTTAAGACTGGGATCCTCCGGAGAATAAGCAGTAGCTCTCATAGTTAGTTTTCGGCTGTAAGTAATTTCTCCCCGGGAAGTTTGAATGGTTCCGGAAGTTTTTTTAGTTCCATAGGCAACAATCGCAGCTACCGGTTCAGCAATAACTTGTTCATTGAGAATAATTGTTTCACCAACCTTGCCATCAATATAGGTAACTTCAAGCTGTTGGATTTTCTTACCGTTTTTACCCTCTTTTATAACCCGGGTTTTACCCTTCTCAAGATTTTTATCTTCCCTTCTTTCGGTATTAAAGGGAATAACTATTTCTTTTTCTTCTATTTTCTTTTCAACCCTGGTTATTTTTACAGTCATGCCAGAGCTTAAAGGAGTTGTCAAGCCAGGTTCAACTAAATCAAGAGCCCCTAAGCTTAATCCCTTTTCCTGCAATAATTCTTCCACATTATCCCTGGTAGTTACTATTCTTTCTTCCTTTCCATCAGCAATAAGGGTAATAGATTTAGCCCTATGCACAGTAATTACCATGTCCCTGGTAATCTTAGTTTCCAGCCCGGGAGTAACCTCATCCCCTTTGGCCAGCTCAACCTGGTGTTCCTGCAAAAATTTCTCTACAGTTGCAGCCTTTGTTTTTACCTCAATAACTTGTCTATCAACTTGTAAAGTAACCTTTTTCCCTGCCCAAGCGTAGCCGACAAGGATAACCAAGGATAGTACAATCACTCCAAGGATTATTATCAACTTGGAATGTTGACAAACCCAATCCTTCCACCCTAACTTGGGTAGCGATCGTCCCTCCATACCTATGTTCCCCCTCTTTCTCACTTGCCCCCAACTACTCCGAACAAGGTAAACAGAAAAATCTCTTACAGGTCAGTTAAATTAAATAATCTCATCGCATTTTCCGTAGTATGTTTTGCCAATTCTTCAAAACTTATTCCCTTTAACTGAGCAATTTTTTCGGCGGTTTTAACCACATAGGAGGGTTCATTCCTTTTGCCCCTAAAGGGAACAGGAGTAAGAAAGGGACAATCTGTTTCTACCAGGATTCGATCTAAAGGTACTTTTTTGGCCACTTCATGAAGTGGCCAAAAAAGTACCTTTAGATCGAATCCTGGT
>DUMD01000203.1 GCA_012840065.1 Clostridia bacterium | reverse complement strand
GAAAAAGTGCAGAAATTGCAATCTATGTGTGGAAAGCTGTCCTGTAGAAGCCATCAATCGAGATACTAAAGAAATTAATTATAATATTTGCATTGAGTGTATGTGTTGTCATGAATTATGTATACCTAAAGCAGTAGAGTTGAAGAGGGAAAATTTCCTAGCTGGTTTATTTGCTGGTCTATTAGCTGGCCGTAAATAGGTTTTTGAGAAATTTTGATTGTTGTTAGAAAAATGAAGATATGAAAAGTGTAGGGGCGAAGGAATTAGTTAGAGGTAAAATTTTTTACTTTAAGAAGATCTAACCTGGATAGGAATGGAATGGTAGGGAGTGGTTAGGATGAAAAGCAGGATTGCCGAAGCTATAAAGCTTAAAACTCAACCTGTTGCGGTATTCCGTACAGAGGTAAAACCTGAAGGGGCCTTAGAATTCAAAGAAGGGAAATGGGCTTGCGTAATTTCAATGTTAGATGCTGCAGCAAAAGGGCGTGTTGTTGTATTTGACGATAAAACCACTTATTGTCCCGGTGGTAAAGTTGGACTAGGTTTTGCTCGATTTCAATTAGGTTTTATTGAATATTTCTTGTCAACAGGTGTTCCTGGTGGTAGGGAAGGGGAATTTTACAAGAAAAATCCGGAGTTAGCAGCGAAATTTGCAACTGAACTGCCAGAAGTTACCCCCAAAAAATATGTTGTTTTTAAGCCCTTATCGGAATTGACTGAAAGTGATACACCAGAAATTATTATTTTTTTAGCCAATGCGGATCAGCTTTCTGCCTTGATGTGGCTTGCTAATTATGATAGGCCAACTCAAGATAATGTCAAAATAGATTTTGGTTCTGGTTGTCAGCAATCCATATTATATGCTCTGGTCCAATCTGAGAGTAAAGAACAAAAATGTATTATCGGATTAACTGACCCTTCGGCAAGAAAATTTATCGATAAAGATATCCTTTCTTTTAGTATTCCTTATAAACGTTTTTTAGAATTGGAAGAGCAGGCGGAAGAGAGTTTTTTAACTAAAGAAACTTGGCGGCAAATTGCAGAAAGAATTTGAAACAGCAAGGGTAATTTTCTGAATAGAGGATTTGACTTAGGAGGGCAATAAGGTGGGAGTGAAAGTAATGGAAAAGGAATTTTTGATAAAAACTGCAGAAGATTTTATTGAACATTCCCAAGATAACTATATAGCAAAGGAAGTAGCGCTTTCGGATAATATTGTAGGGATGAGGATTTTCAATATTTCAATTTTTGCCTTTGGTTCTGCGGATGATGAATATTTTGAACTGTTAAAACAGCCGCCGGTAATAGGGGAACATTTTTTACTTCCTAAAGAATGGTTGCCAGGAGCAAAAACAGTTATATCTTTTTTTACCTTTTAGCGAAGAAGTTAGGAATGGAAATAAAAGAGATATGTCATGGCCTTCCGAGGAATGGCTTCATGGACGGATTGAAGGTCAGATTCTGCTGAATAAGCTGGGGATGGAATAAAGGACTTATAACCCAAAAAGGCATGGCAGGAAGGTTTGGTAGTATTGTTACAGAATTATATTTAGCACCCGATAAAAGAAATTATAGGAATGCTTATGAATATTGCTCTAAATGTGATAAATGTGCAGAAAACTGTCCAGTTAACGCAATATCCATAGAAAAAGGAAAAAACCATACAATATGTTCTAAATTTTTAGACCGAACAGCTGAAATCTGTAAGCCTAGGTATGGTTGTGGGAAATGCTAAGTAAATGTGCCTTGTGAAGCAAAAATACCTAAATTATAAAGATTGGTCAAAATAAAGAGAATTGTGAATATGATAAGGTAAAAGTATTGGCATGGCTGGAAAGATCAGAGTAAGATTGCAATAGGCAAATATAGAGATTCTTAGTTCATTTTTTTCGTCTGCCTTCCCTGATTTTTTATCCTGTCCGGTTTTTTCTTGTTCCTTTAGATGGACTGTTTTTATAATTTTTACCCATTCTTCGCTTTTTGCGGTTTTAAGGGCTGTTTTAAATTTTTGATTTCTTTCTCTTTCATTGTCTATCCAATAATTTCTATATAATATTTGTTAAAAGCAAAGGGTATTGCCTGGTTGGGATTGGCAATACCCTTTTTGGCTAGGCTTTTAATAGTTTTTCATTTTTTGTTATGAGAAATAATTTTTGTTGTTATTTTAAATTCCATTGAATCCTGAATTGAATTCATAGAAATTATAAATTTTATAAGTTTGGAAGAGTGAGTTTGGGGCATTTAGTATGAATGGTTCTTTTCCGCTTCTTCTTTAGTTATATGAACTGTACCACGAGGGTGAGCAGGGGGCGCATAAATAGTGTAAAGTTTTATTGGTTTACAACCTGTATTAATTAGGTTGTGCCATTTGCCGGCAGGAATAAAGATTGCATAATTATCATAGACCATTCTTTGAAAATCCAATCTGTCTTTTCTGTTACCCATTTGAATAATTCCTTGACCTTCTTCAATCCGGATAAATTGGTCAAGGTTTGGATGAACTTCTAAACCGATTTCTCCTCCAACTATGATACTCATAAGGACAGCTTGTAAGTGGGGTCCTGTCCATAAAACGGTGCGGTAATTATTGTTTTGCTTAGCAGCTTCTTTAAGATTAACTACAAAGGGATTTGGGCCATAGTCCCTTAATTTAATAAGCTGTTGTGGAAAGCATGGTGTGTTCGTTGGTTGGTTGAAGTAGTAAGGATAATAGCCATAATACATATTTGCTCATCCTTTCCTAGGCTTTTTAATGTATTATATTCACAATATTTGCTTTATGTGTTTTAACAAATAGTAAGGATAGTAGGAAAAATTTTTTATTTAGAAACCTGATAAAGGGAAAAATATATTTTAAAAAATCTTTTATTTTTTTTGAATGTCTGTATAATCTTTATAGAATGTTTTTTTATGGCTTAAAAAGTCGAATAAAATTATTAATCTGAGGAGGATGTTTATTATGGATGTTATTATGGCTAAGAAGGAACAACAACTAGGTTATCTTCCCGATGAAAGGCCACCAATATGGAAGTTATTACTCTATGGGATACAGCAGGTTATTGTAATGTTTCCAGCAACGGTTGCTGTAGCAATTATTACGGGTTTTCATATTTCAACTACTATTTTTGCAAGTGGTCTTGCAACTATCTGTTTTATCCTGATTACCGGAAGAAAAATTCCATTATATTATGGATCAAGTTTTTCCTATGTTGCGGCGATTGGCAGCTTAATGAGTTCGGAGGCGTTGGCAGGTTATAATCTTAATGACAAAATTGCTATTGCCCAGTTTGGTATAGTTATGTCCGGTTTTGTATCAATAGCAGCAGGACTTATTGTAAAACGTTTTGGGAAAGATTCTATCGAGAAGATTCTTCCTGCTTCAATTACCGGTCCTATTGCTATGGTAATCGGACTTACCCTTGCTGGGACTGCTCTACGTGATGCTGCTTCTATTGCGATTGATACGGCGGGGACAATTGTGGTTCCTGAATCTCAACTAGCACTTGCCAGCAATATGGCTTGGATTATCTCCCTTGTTACCTTAATTTCAACCATCCTTTTTTCAGTATATTTAAAAGGAGTCTGGGGACAACTTCCCCTTTTGTTTGGTCCGGCTCTTGGCTGTATTACTGCTTTTGTGATCAAACTTGCTACTGGAATTGATCTTTTTAAGGTTTTGCCGGAGATGGCAAATAGCGGCGTTTTTGCCCTTCCCATTTTTACCTTTCCCAAACCATCATGGATGGCGGTTGCAGCTATTATGCCCATAGCCATTGCAACTATTCCCGAGTCAACAGCCCATGTCTACCAGCTTGATATTTATGTAAATGACTTGGCAAAGAAAAAAGGAGTGACAAGAAGATTCAATATTGCGGATAAGCTTGGTCTTAACCTGATTGGTGACGGTATTGGTGATATTGTTTCTGGTCTTATTGGAGGCCCCGCTGGGACAAACTATGGAGAAAATATCAGTGCGATGGCTATAACCAGAGTTTTTTCGATTTCTGTTCTAATTGTTGCTTCTATTATTGCCATGATTATTGCTTGTTTTACTCCCCTTGTAAATGCTATTTACTCTATTCCTACTTCAGTAATCGGTGGTTTGGAAATTTATTTATTTGGTGCTATAGCTGCTCAGGGTATTGCTATTATGGTTGAGAGTAAGGTTGATCTTTTCAGCGCAAAAAATATAGCTATAATTGCGACAATTATGGTAATAGGGCTTGGGGGACAATATGGTTTTGGGGGAAACATTCCCTTTTTCGGTTTGGAAATTCCCTGCGTTGCTGGGGCAGCTATCTTTGGAATCATTATTAACCTTATTCTAAGTATTGGGGAAAAAAAGGAATTGAGGAAATAAAAACGAATTAACAAATTAAAGGAAAGATTTTTGAATGGGTAAAAAGTTCCTTAAGTAAGTTGTTTAAGGAACTTTTTACTTTAATAATGTTTTATCCACTTGTATTTATCGGCAGATAAATGAGCCTGATGTGATAGAAAATATTTGATGATACGATTAAAATATTGGGGTTTTAATTTACTTAGATGTGGGCGTGTAGAATTTGTTCGACTAGCTGAAACAATTAGGATTTTGCGAAGATAATAAACTTTAAGGGGGTGACACTTTTATGAGTTCTCTTCGGCTTAAAAGTGAGCAAATAGAGAAAGAAATATTATCTCCTTTAGCTGCTTTTAGTTCGGAATCTCGAGGTAGGCAGCACCCCGAGGAAGAGTGTTCTCTGCGAACCGCTTTCCAAAGAGATAGGGATAGGATCATTTATAGTAAAGCATTTAGAAGACTAAAACATAAAACCCAGGTATTTATTTCGCCTGATGGAGACCATTATAGAACTAGATTGACCCATACCCTAGAAGTAGCTCAGCTTTCTAGAACAGTTGGCCGGGCTTTGCGGCTTAATGAGGATTTAATCGAAGCTATAGCTCTCGGTCATGATTTGGGACACACACCTTTTGGACATGCAGGAGAACAAGAATTAAACAAACTTTATCCAGGTGGGTTTCGGCATAATGAACAAAGTTTGCGCATTGTGAATGAAATAGAGGGAAATGGTGGTCTTAATTTGACTTGGGAGGTAAGGGATGGAATTTTAAATCATACAGGTCCCAATAAGCCTTCTACTTTAGAAGGACAAGTAGTAAGAATTATGGATCGAGTTGCTTATATTAACCATGATTTAGAGGATGCAATTAGAGCAGGAATTATTACAATTGATGATTTGCCTAAGGAATGTTTAGCAGTTTTAGGTAGGGAGCGTAGAGAGAGGATTAATACTATAGTTGTGGACTTGATTGAAAACAGCTGGGGTAAAAATTCAATTAGACAGGGAGAAGAAGTTGGACAGGCTACTGATATCTTAAGAAGTTTTCTTTTTGAACATGTCTATGTTGGTTCTCCAGCTAAAAAAGATGAAGAAAAGGCCAAAAAATTATTGAGGAGTATTTATTTATTTTATTTAGAACATCCTGAGTATTTATCTGATTTTTTTAAAAAACGTCTGGAAAAGGATAGCTTGGAACGAGTGGTATGCGATTATGTGGCTGGAATGACTGATCGTTATGCCCTCCATCAGTATCTTCATTATTGTACTGATACCAGTTATTACCTTACTGATCAGGAGATTTTAAGTCAATTAGATCTATAAAAAGCAACTTGGTTAGTTTTTTGTATAAAATGCACACTACATGGAAAAATGAGGAATAATAACAGAGAGATGGGGAATAAATATAGACTGCGGAAGAATTTTATCTTTAGAGAAGGAAAAAGTAGATTAATCGCGAATACTGTTATATCGCTTTATCAAGGGAAGTGAGCAATGAAGATTTATTTAGATGCAGATTCTTGTCCGTTCAAGAGCCAAGTTTGTGTTCTAGCTGCTAAATACAACTTACCAGTAGTAATGGTAATGAGTATTGCTCATTGGTCAAAACGGGGCTATGAGGCAGAGATAGTTTATGTAGACAATCAATTCCAAGCGGCTGACATATATCTAATGAATAATTTAGAAAAAGGTGATGTTTTAATAACTCAGGATTATGGTTTAGCTGCTGTTGCTCTTAGTAGGGATTGTTTGGTATTGTCGCCGCGGGGAAAAGAATATACAAGGGAGAATATAGATAGTTTATTGATGGAAAGGCATATAAAAAGTAAACTTCGCAGAGGAGGAGGAAGGCATAGGGGACAGGCAGCTTATACGGAGGAAGGTAAGCGAAATTTTATCGATAATTTATGTTGTTTGATAAAGAAGAGCATGACAAAATTCTCGTCTCCTTGAATTGAGATGGGTTTTTTTATCCTCTGCTACAAATATTTTTATAATAGCCTGATTCAAATGAAGGAAAAAGCAGAAAAATGTCGAAAAAATTTTTAGCATCTGTTTTAAACCTGATAAGGGTTTAGGATGTTTTTATAGGTGATTAATTATGGATAGAAAAAGTGATCGAGATTTGGTGGAAAGGGTAAGGGAGCAGATCGATATAGTCGAGTTAATATCTGATTATATACTACTTACCCCAAAAGGACGCTATTACGTGGGTTTGTGTCCTTTTCACCAGGAAAAGACTCCCTCTTTTACGGTTACTCCCGATAAACAAATTTTTTATTGTTTTGGTTGCGGGGTCGGAGGGGATATATTTAGCTTTGTGATGAAAAAAGAAGGGGTAGGTTTTGCTGAAGCCTTAAATAAATTAGCTGTTAGAGCAAATATCCCGCTTGACAATGGGAAAGCGTATTTTAGAGAAAAGAGCGAAAAATCAGAACTTAAATCTAAAATTTATCGTCTTAATACAATTGCAGCTAGGTTTTTTTATGCTTGCTTAACCAGAACTGAAGAAGGGAAACAGGCGCTTGAATATCTTTATAAAAGGGGTATAAAAAAAGAAATTATAAAAAAGTTTGGCTTGGGCTTTGCGCCTGATAGTTGGAATGCTTTAGGTAATTATTTGCTTTCTAAAGGATATGATCAAGAATTAATTGAACAAGCGGGGTTAATAATAGCTAGGAAAGATGGAAATGGCTATTTTGATCGTTTTAGAAATCGGCTAATCTATCCTATTTTAGATATTCAAGGTAGGGTTTGTGGTTTTGGCGGGAGAACTCTTCAGAACAAACAACCTAAGTATCTTAATTCTCCCGAAACTATTGTTTTTAACAAAAGTAAAATTTTATATGGACTTAATTTTGCAAAGGATGAGATAAAAAGACAAGGTACTATTGTATTGGTAGAAGGATATATGGATGTTTTGTCTGCTCATCAGGCTGGGTGTAAAATAGCAGTTGCATCTTTGGGTACGGCGCTTACGTCAGAACACTGTCGTATGTTAGCTAGCTTAGCTTCTAATGTAGTTCTTGTTTATGATGGCGACAGCGCCGGAGGAAGGGCAGCACTAAAAGGAATTGAGGCTTTAAAAAACTATGATTTAACCATAAAGGTATGTCCTTTGCCAAAAGATACAGATCCAGATGATTATATACGTAAATATGGCGGAGAAGAGTTTTTAAAACTAATTGAAAAAGCAGTTCCTTTTTATGATTTTCAAATCGAAAATATTCTTAAAATAAATAATATTAATATTCTGGAGGAAAAATTAAAAGCAATTAAGCTTATTATCCCTATACTTTTGGGTATAGATAATATAAATCAGAGAGATGAATATATAAAGAAAGTAGCTCAGTTACTTAAAATTTCAGAGGAAAATTTACGTTTACAACTTAAACAGGTGGGTATAAATAATAAGCATAGTTTGCTTGTTAAAGGTGTTAAATTTGCCAATAATAGACATACTAATATCAAAAAACCTTCTCAAGAAGTTTTAGATGCTCCGTATAAAATGATGACTGCTCCAGTAAAAGCTCAGCGAAGTCTAATTAAGTTGATGATTAATAATAGCATTTATCTTGATTATATTCAAAGTCAATTAAGTACCGAGCATTTTACTCATCATATCTACCGGGAGATTTTTGATCAATTTCTGTATTTAAAACAGCAGGATGAAGAAATAGATCTTACCCGGATGTTAAATAGATTGTCAGAAGAGGCAAAAGAAGTTTTTGCCCAATTGCTCACTGAAGGTAAAGATGGCTTGGAATTGGAAGAAAAAGCTTTACCTGATTATATAGAATGTTTACAGGAGCATAAGTATCAAAGCCAAATTGAGAAAGTGCAACGAGCGATTGAGGAATGCGAAAAAGAAGGCAGGAAAGATGAAGTGCTGCAGCTTTTAGTATGTCTTCAAAATTTGAAACGCAATTCCAATATATCTTCAAATAGATAAATTTCTATATTTATAGGAAGGAATGGAAAAGATGAGTATGGAATTATCTTGGCAAATGAAAAATATTCTGCAAAGGGGGGGAGTAAGGTGACTAATAGAGAAAACAACAAAGAGAAGGAAATAAAACTAGAAGATATTAAAAGGTTAATTGAAAAAGGGAAAAAGCGTGGTATTCTCACTTATCGTGAAATTATGGATGCCCTCCAGAATGTAGAACTTACCCCTGAGCAGATAGATGCCATGTATGAACAGTTTGCCGAGATGGGGATAGAAGTTATGGAAGAAATACCGGAGCTAGATGAAATTGATGCTAAAGAAGACGAGAGTGAAGAAGATCTAGATAGTGCTCTTTCTGTGCCGGAAGGTGTGGCTATTGATGATCCTGTGCGGATGTACTTGAAAGAAATTGGTAGAGTTCCTTTGCTTACTGCAGAGGAAGAGGTTGAATTGGCTAAGCGGATTGAGCAAGGAGATGAAGAAGCAAAAAGAAAACTTGCTGAGGCTAATCTAAGGTTAGTTGTAAGTATAGCTAAAAGATATGTGGGCAGAGGAATGTTATTCCTTGATTTGATTCAAGAAGGTAATTTAGGTTTGATCAAGGCTGTAGAAAAATTTGATTATAGGAAGGGTTATAAGTTTAGTACTTATGCAACTTGGTGGATTAGGCAGGCTATAACCCGGGCTATAGCTGACCAGGCAAGAACGATAAGAATACCGGTTCATATGGTAGAAACAATCAACAAACTTATCAGGGTTTCCCGTCAGTTATTGCAGGAATTGGGAAGGGAACCTTTACCCGAGGAAATTGCTAGGGAAATGGATATTAGTGAAGAACGGGTACGTGAGATAATAAAAATTGCCCAAGAGCCGGTATCTTTAGAAACTCCTATTGGGGAGGAAGAAGATAGTCATCTTGGTGATTTTATTGAAGACCATGAAGCTCTAGCTCCTGCCGAGGCAGCTTCATTCATGTTGCTCAAAGAGCAATTAGAGGGTGTTTTAGATACTTTGACCAGTAGAGAAGAAAAAGTATTGAGACTGCGCTTCGGTCTAGATGATGGGAGATCTAGAACTTTAGAAGAAGTTGGCCAGGTTTTTGGTGTGACGAGAGAAAGAATTAGGCAGATTGAAGCTAAAGCGTTGAGGAAACTGCGTCATCCAAGTAGAAGCAGAAAGCTAAAGGATTTTTTGGAGTAAAGTGAATAGGAAAACCCTTTTTATATTAGGTTAAAAATGAGTATAAAAAGGGTTTTCTTCTTGTTAGAATTGTTGGCAGGTTGATTTTGCGACAAAGAAAAATAAAAAAACAAAAAAATATCCAAAAAAATCTATTGACTTTCATTAAAATCTAACCTATAATTTATGTTGTTCTAATTCATT
The DNA here is from genome assembly GCA_012840065.1 of Clostridia bacterium. GTDB lineage: Bacteria > Bacillota > DUMD01 > DUMD01 > DUMD01 > DUMD01. The sequence continues at coordinate 92 of DUMD01000203.1, read as the reverse complement.
CCTCAGTAGCTCAGCGGTAGAGCAACCGGCTGTTAACCGGTAGGTCGTAGGTTCGAACCCTACCTGAGGAGCCATATGGGCCTATAGCTCAG
>DUMD01000202.1 GCA_012840065.1 Clostridia bacterium | reverse complement strand
TGTCGTTTGGTACAAATACGTCTTCAAAGAAGATGTAGGAAGATTGGCAAGTAGTTTCAATTACGTCCCAACCTTCTCTGCCGTCGCCGTTAGCGCCGCATTGAACGATGGTAATACCTTCAGCGTCTCTTGGAACTACGAAGGATACTGCAAAGTCAGCGTCAGCTTCTTTGTAACCGGAACCAGGAAGTACAAAAATTTCGTGGCAAGCTGCTGCACCAGCGATCATGCATTTTACACCGCTAACGATGATACCGTCAGGACGAACTTCTTTAACATGAACGTTGGAATCAAGGTCAGGTTGTTTGCTTGGGCTTAAGCTTCTGTCCCCTTTAGCGTCGGTCAAGCAGCCAGCTACCATCAGGCCGTTTTCTTCAGCATAAAGAGCCCATTTTTTAAGTCTTTCATGGTAGTTGGTACCAAGTTCTTTGTCCATATCATAGGTAGTACCCCACATAGTATTCAGTGCGTTCCAACCTACGCAAGTACCAGGAGTACAAGTACCAGTTTTTCTGTACATAAAGCGTTTTAAATTAGCATTAGCCATTAAATCTTCAGCAGATTGAACTAAAGAATTCCAACGATGAATGGTATTGCCAGTCAAACTGGATTTAGTAGTCATAATTGGTGCAAATTCGGGATCGTTTGAATAATCATAAGCGCGAGCTTGGTTTTCTACTAAAGTTTTGGTCAAAGGATCGGATACAAGATCAGTGATAAGTTTACCACTTTTGTACACGTTAGGACGCATTGCCCGTAAATCAGCATAATATTGCTCTCTTGTTTTAAGTGCCATTTAAACTCCTCCTTTAATTTTTTATATTATTTATCTTAAGGTCCCCACTAGCTAGCGCGCCCTTAGCTAGTAGGTACCTTTAGAACTAGCTTAGCCTATTTGCTAACATTTTGCAAGGGTAATTTACTTCCAAAAATGGTTTTTTCTCTAAAAGAAGATTTCCCCCCTGTTAGCCGGAACTAACAGGGGATCCCTTATTCTATTATCTATATCTATCTATTTTTATCTATTTATAATTTATTTAGTTTTAATTATCTAGCTTTTGCCAAGATTTCATCTTTAATACCCATAGGTTCATCTTTAAAGATTCTTTCATCCATAAGTTTTAAGTCCGGAGCTACTTTTACTTCAAAATCAATGTATGGTAGAACTTGAGTTTCCAGATCTATACCAGGGGCAATTTCAGTCAAGGTTAAACCTTCAGGCCTCATTTCAAACACAGCCCGTTCAGTTATATAAAGTACTTTTTGACCTTTTTTCCGAGCATATTCACCGGAGAAGGTCTTATGGCCAACTTCAGGAATAAATTTCTTAACTTTACCTTCTTGAACGATATTCAGTTTACCATCTTTAACCTCAACCTTGAGGCCGCTGGCAGTTAATGTACCGGCAAATATTACGGACTTAGCATTCTGGGTAATATTGATGAAACCGCCGGCACCGGCAATCCTCGGTCCAAACTTACTAACGTTGATGTTACCGTATTGGTCAACTTCAGCTAAACCAAGCACAGCTAAATCCAAACCGCCGCCATCATAGAAGTCAAATTGATAAGGATGATCCATAATTGCTTCAGCGTTTACAGCCATACCAAATTGCTGTCCGCTGCAAGGAACACCGCCGATCGGACCAGGCTCTACGGTCATGATCATTTGATCGCTGATACCTTCTTCCGCTGCAACTGCTCCAACACCTTCCGGCATCCCAATACCTAGGTTAACGTTAGCATTAGGAATTAATTCCATTGCTGCCCGACGGCAGATAACTTTCCGTTCATCCAACGGAATCGGTTTTACTGCATTGAGAGGAACTTTTATTTCCCCGCTCAAGCTCGGATCATAGTAGCTAACAGTAGATTGGATATGGAATTTTTGTGGATCAGAGCATTGAACGACATAGTCTACCACTACGCCGGGAACTTTAACAAGTTGAGGATTAAGGGTTCCTGCTTTGGCGATATTTTCTACTTGAGCGATAACAATACCGCCGGAAGCTTTAGTTGCATAAGCTAAAATATTAGCTTCCAGGAAGATACCTTCTTTTTCCATAGTAATGTTTCCGTTTTCATCAGCAGTTGTTCCACGAATAAAAGCTACATTAATTGGGTAAGTTTTATATAACAAGTATTCTTTACCGTCAATAGTAATTAGTTCTACTAAGTCTTCCCCTTTTTCTTTGGTTAATTCGTTGAGTTTGCAGCCGTCTTCCCGAGGATCAGCAAAGGTTCCCAAACCAACATGAGTTATGATACCAGGTTTATTACCGCCCTTTGCTCTCCATACGTGGCAAAGAACACCCTGGGGAATGTTATAAGCTTCGATTTTATTTTCGATTGCCATTGTTCCAAACTCAGGCGTAAGACCCCAATGGCCGCCAATAACCCTTTTAACAAAGCCTTCCATTGCAAAGCGGGCAGTACCAATTCTATCTCTATTATTACTGTTACTTGCCAACCAGGTCAGGGTAAGATCTCTGGGGTGTCCAGTTTCTTTAAATCTTTTTTCCAATTCATAAGAAAGTTCATCTGGGTGACCTGACATAACGAAACCTACTGTACCAAGAGTGTCCCCATCCTTAACTAATTGAGCAGCCTCAGCTGCTGTAATAAATTTTGGCCTACTCAAAATTACCCCTCCTTAATTATGTATCCGTCTTGAGATCAAATGCAGTGGAAAGAGAAAAAATTCACTAAGCCGTTTAAACTCCACCCCCTTCTGAAACTTTTTGCACTGACCCTCTGACTAAAATTATAGAAAGGCTCAAAACAACTCACCTTTATATTTTAGACATTTATCCGTCCGTTTCCTGCAAAAAGTCAGAAGAATTAAATAAATATTTTTATTTTTAATATTTTTATTTTTAGTTTCTATCTTTTTATCTAACTGCAGTCTGATCTCTTATTTCTCACTGTCCGAATTTTCTAAGTTTTAATTTTATGTCTTGCAATTATCATGCCAGTTTTTTAAGGGGCCCTTTTTTTCAACCCAAAACCGCATAATTCGACTATTTTCGTTCTTTTTATTCCCTCAAATCAAAAAAGTAAAACAAAAACATGATGCAAATTCGCATCATGTTTTTGCAGCCTATTTCCCAAAACCTAAATCTCTCCGCACTATAATTATGATGTGATTTTGCATCAAATGATGCAAAATCACATCAAACAATCCCATCAATCAACCCCCGCTGCCGGTCAACTCATATCTGTTGGCCTTTCTAACAACAGTGGATTGGTTAATTCCTAAAACCTTAGCAACCTTTCTGGTACTGCCGTATTTATGCAGAGCTTTACTTAGCAGCTGTTTTTCTACCTCTTCCAAAGCCTTTTTCAGAGGTACGATTTCGGAAATGGAAACCACATTGCCCTTATCAACCTCAGTTCTACCCTGCAGGGAATCGGGCAGATGTTGGACTCCAATTTCTTCCTCCCGAACCATAACCACCAGCCGCTCGATTAAGTTTTCCAGCTCCCGGACATTTCCCGGCCAGGAGTATTGGCATAATCTATCAATTGCCTCCAGGGTCATTTTCTTATTCATGTTGTACTTAGTGTTAAATTTTTTGATAAAATGCAGAGCCAAATGGGGGATATCATCTACCCGCTCTCTTAAAGGCGGAATAGCAATATTAACCACATTCAAGCGGTAATATAAGTCCTCCCTAAAGGTGCCGTTAGCAACCATTTCTTCCAAATTACTATTGGTAGCAGTAACAATCCTCACATCAACCTTAGTCGGTTTAGTTCCACCCACTCTGACAATTTCCCTTTCCTGCAGCACCCGCAGAAGCTTAACCTGAAGGGAGAGGGGCATCTCCCCTATTTCATCCAGAAATAAAGTTCCTCCCTCCGCCAGTTCAAACATGCCCGGTTTTCCGTCCTTCCTAGCCCCGGTAAAGGCTCCGGACTCGTAGCCAAACAATTCGGATTCCAGCAAGTTTTCCGGAATTGCCCCGCAGTTAATCCTAATTAGCGGCCCCGAAGACCTTTTGCTGGCCCGATGAATTAGCTTAGCAATAATTTCTTTTCCAACTCCAGATTCCCCTGTAATCAAGACAGTGGAATCAACCCGGGCAACCCTGGTGGATAATTCAATTATTTTTTTCATCTCAGCGCTATAGGCAATAATATCATCTAACTTTAACTGTTGAGCTCTTAATTCTTCAAGTTCTGTACAATAACGTTCACTTAGCTCCTTAGTATAATGGAGCTGCTGTTTAAGTTCATTCAGCTCGGAAATATCCCGCACATTGGTAACCACCATAGACACATTACCATTTTCATCAAAAATGGGACTACCTGTAACTATGGTTTCTTTACCAGCCTTGTCCCCTACCTTGATCTGTTGAACAATGGTAACCGGAGCCCGCTTATTGATAACCAGCATGGTTACGGACTGGGAGAAGATCCCTTGTTCCACCAATTCATTCACATTCCCATTTAAAAAGGGGGCAACCTTTACTCCTGTAATCCGTTCAAAAGCCGAATTAGCCCGCAATACAGTACCGTTACCGTCCGTAATAAAAATTCCGTCATAAGAAGATTCAATAATTCCATCCAATTCTTTATTTAAACGCCGGGATTCGGACAGTTCCTGGGTGATCATTTCTAATTCGGAAATATCCTGAAAAATACCTACAGCTCCCACAATCTTGCCTTTTTTGATAAGAGGAGTACGATTGGTAATTACTGTTTTATTATTAAGCTGCTGCTTTTTGCCGTATTGGGCCTTTCCGGTCTCCATGGTTTCTAAAAGCCCAGTACCAGGAATTATCTCATTAACAGGCTTGCCCAAAGCCTCCTCAGCAGAAATTCCTATCAAACGTTCGGCAGCTGCATTAATATTTACGACCAGTCCTTCCCGATTGATCGCAATAATTCCATTATGGGCAGAAGCAAGAATTGCACTTAATTCATCATGGGCCTCTTCCGCCTTCTCATAAAAAGCCTTTAACAAATCGGTCTGGGTTAAGATTCCAACCAATTCTCCCCCTTCGTTAACTACGGGAAGAATTTTAACCGGCAACTTCCAAGTTTCTTCTATGAAGGCATTTTCCTGGATGGTAATAACGTTCTTATTCATTAAAAACCGGATAGGAGAATTTATCCGCAGCTCTCCCCCCAGGGCATCCAAAAGATTATGTTGTGTTAAAATTCCGACAATCTT
>DUMD01000201.1 GCA_012840065.1 Clostridia bacterium | reverse complement strand
TTAGCTATTTTTTCAATGCTTCAGGTAGTTCAGGCTGGTACATGAGCCAACTACATGCGGATGCGGCATTTACATTAGCTAAAAAAGTAAGAACAACTACTATTCCTGATAAAAATAGATATTTCCAATTTTTCATCTCATACCCCCCTCTCTTGATGTTTTTTACCCATTTTTAAAATTTGGTCTAACCAATGGGTAAAAATATAACCTGCAGGAGATACTGAAAATCCCTGCCAAGCCATTCCTAAAATTAGGGATATGGGAATTGTTTTTCCCAGTACTTGATCCTCCAATGAGAAAGTTATAAAAGACACTAGGGTAATTAAAATAGTAAAAATAAAGGTAAACCTTCTTAAAGTTGTTCTTTGGCCAATAGTGCTGATTGGCTTGCCCGGTGAATCCGCCGGTGACCATTTATAAAAATTAATCAGCGCATAACAGGTCAAAACAGCCAGCAAGATAATAATAGATAAATCGTTTACCCTTGAATTAATTACCCTTACCATTAGTCCCAATAAAGGAAAGATTATGGCTCCGGAAAGAGAGCACCTCAGGGGTGAACTGCAGTGAGCTCCCCCAGAAAAACTCCTGATTAAAGCTGCACTGAATGCCGCTAACAGGGTTTGAGGAACAGTCTTTATAAGTAATGCTGCAATTATAATGAATACTAGACCTGTTATTGTTGAAAATAAAAGATGCAACGAATAGTGAATAATTTGGTGAGTATCGGAATCAAGGTTTAGTTTTTCTGTAAGCGAATCACTTATCTTCTGTTCTAAGCTCAAACCATCCCCTCCTCATGCTCTAATTAACCCAATTTCTTTATCTTGCCTGCACCTAATTTTTCATTCCTTTTTTTAATTAGCACTGCCAATAAGAAGATGACTAGAACCTGAGGATAACCACAGATTAACCTGAGTTTTGGTGTATTAACGATAAATTCAAAGTCTAACCCCGTAATTTTAACTATTAAGGCAAAAATTAAAGACTCTACTAGAACCAGGGTCACAAAACCTATTAAGCTGGCCTTTAAAGCAGTTAATTGCTGAATTTTTGCCAATAATGTCAGCCAAATATGAAGAGAAACAATTAGAATAACACCGTGAACACCAAAAGAGATAGGTAGAGATCTTAATATTAAAACACAACACCAATAAGTTAAAGCAACTAGTAAAATTCTTTTCCACTGCCATTCCATTTTAGATAAACTATAGGTTAAACAGACTAAAGCTACACATTCTGGGTATCCTTGTAGAACTAAAGTTAATAGATTAATTTTTAACATTTTAATCCTCCAATTATATTAACTACTAGAATATTTTTTCGACTAATTGGCAAAAATTCCTGCTCTTTAAGAAAAAATACATATCCAGAAAAAGGGAAAATTGTCACATGATAAATTTTTATAAAATAGCTCTTTTTTTAAATTTTGATAGTACGTTATTATTCCTCTTTCGAATAATAAAGGCGACCAAAAAAACAATAGCAACTTGAGGTAAACCACAAATAATTCTAAAAAAAGGATTAAAAAAAATAAACTCAAAACTCAAATTAGTAAAAAAGACTATTATTTTAAAAATTACAGTTTCCGTTATAAATAAAAAAGTAAAAATTGTAATGCTAATCTTTAAAGAATTTAAAAAATCTATTTTAGTTAAAAGGGTTAAATTAATAGCATAAATAATTAAATGCCAGATTATATGAGAACCAAAAGTAATAGGCATTGAGCGCACTACAAAAACTACTAATAAATGAATTAAGGCTATTAGTAAAATTTTCTTAACTTTCCACTGTAATTTCGCTAAACTATAAGCTAAACAGGTAAGAGCTAGAGATTCCGGATATCCTTGGAATATTAAAGCTAACAAAGGAACCTTTAACATTCATGCGCCTCCGTTTAACATTGCTTTTTTTTATTATTTATTCTACTGCCTAAGCGGAAAATCCTTCCAATATAACATATTTTTACAGAAAAATGCTTTTTATAAAAGCAATACAAAAAGCCCTTGCAAGCAAGGGCTTTAAATAATCCTATTTCTTTAATTCATCTAAGCTGGCAAAACGATATCCTTGAAGTTTTAGATCCTTCAAAATACTGTCCAAAGCTTCAGCATTCGATACAGAGACAGAATGAAGAAGAATAATAGCACCATTATGAACATTATCTATAACATGTTTGTAGGCATATTCTTTTCCCGGTTGTTCATCAACCAACCAGTCCTTATAAGCCATACTCCAAAAAATTGTCTCATACCCCAATTCTTTGGTTAAAAATAGAGTCCTTTGGCTAAATTCACCAGAAGGAGGACGAAAGTAAGTCATTTTAAATCCGGTTAACTCCAAAACTTGTTTCTCTACTGATTTTATTTCTTCCTTAATTTCAGCATCTGATATTTTAGGCATAGATGGATGGGTTTGACTATGATTTCCCACAATATGCCCCTCTCTTACCATTCTTTTCACCAAATCAGGATTTTGTTTTACATAAGAACCCGTCACAAAAAAGGCAGCTTTTACATTATTGGCCTGCAAAACATCCAAGATTTTTGCAGTATATCCATTTTCATAACCGTTATCAAAAGTCAAATAAATAACCTTTTCCTTGGTATCACCAACATAATAACCATAACCCTTTAAATAATCTACATACTTACTGTTAGTTTGGGGTGTTTTATGTTCTGTATTTCTTTGAAAATACCAGCTCAACAGAGTATTATCCAAAGCCATAGGGGCTTGTCCAGAAGTGTTTTTTGAACTATTATCTTCCGGTTTTGAATCATTTATATTTTGTTTTTCTTTTTCTTCTTCTTTCTGGCTTGAATTATTTTCTTCTTTTTGATCCGAATCGCTAATATTTTTACTATCATTTATTTCTTGGTCCTCTACTGTTTCCTCATTTTCTGAACCTAAAATTTGCTGTTTTTGTTGATTTTGATTAGCTAAAGCTGAAAAAAATATCTCTTTACCCACAAAACTTAAACCTAGTGCAATAGAGATTATCAAAATTAGGCCGATCCATTTATTTTTCATCAAAAATCCCCCTTTAGTTAGATATAGCCAAAACATTTGTTCCGGTTAACATAATTATAAAAATTAATTATTACAGCTTGGCTAAGAAAACATGAAGATAACTAACTAAAGGGTAAATTTTTAATTAAAAATTTTTAAATTTCCTAATCTTTATAAACTTTTTGAATTTTGTCTCCTTGTTCACCAGCTTTAATTTCAACAGCCGTTCCTTTTGGAATAAAACTTAACAACTGACTCATATCTTCATTTTTAACCCGAATACAGCCTAGACTAGCTTTATTGCCTATTGAGGAAAGGTCATTGGTTCCATGAATTGCAATTTCTCCTACCGACAGCGCTAAAATTCCATTACCATAAACAGGATCATTTTTTGAAGGAATAATGATCTCTTCAACAAAGAAATTGCCCAGCGGCGTCAATTCTTCTTTTCCCAGACCAACAGGGCAGGAATAAACCTTTTCCTCCCCCGACCATACAGATAGAGTAAAATCAGAAGTATCAACAATAATTTTTAAAGGAGAAAAATTTTTCGAATAGTCTAAAAGATTGGGATAAATAAGTTTTTCCAAATATTCGTACAGGTTAGCCGAATATTGAACAGCAGGATCAAAAACCCACCCACCTCCTCCGTCTAAGCTATTGCTTATTCTGCTACTAAAGGTAAGAGGCTCGACAGGTAAATTTAAAATGTAGCCTTCCTCTTTTAATTGGCTCAAACTTAAGGGAGAAGTTCCTTTGTCAATAATATAATGGAAGGCAGCTGTTCTTAGATAATTTAAGCGTAAATCTAATAGGGGCAGTCCTCCGTAAGAATTAACATATAATTTAGCTCCCCCGTTTTTTTCATCCGGTTCAGCATAAGCAAAAATTCTTCCCGGCTTTTTCTCCTCATTTTCAAATAAAATCTCCCCCTCTGAACCATTCTCCTTGTAAAAAACAATAGCCTCATCTTTCTTTCCTAAATTTCCAACCAATTGTTCCAAGTCTTTAAAACTAAAACCTGCAGGTACCGAAAAAGTACTAATTTTTTTATTACCCTTGATTAGTTTAATAAATTGGCTTTGATCCTCAAGAAAGGTATAAGCAAAACTCCTCTTTACCGCATTAGTTCGGTAAACACAGCCTTTAAACAATAAAAGAATTAAAAGGAGAACCCCGCCTAGGAAAAAATATTTTTTCCAAACCCAACATTTTTCCTTTTTAGGTTCTTCAGCTTTCTGGGAAAGTTCCTTTATTTTCTGTCTAGCTTCAAAACAATTATTATTCAAAGCATAAGCTCTTTTGTAAAGCTCTAAAGCCTCCTCCTTTTTACCCCTATCTTCCAAATATTTAGCATAGTTTAGAGCTATTCTATAGTTATCCTGGTCATACCTGTAGGCCTTCCGATAACAACCAGGATCGTTAATTGACAGGTACATGTTCCCATTAACCTTCAAAAAATTTCTCCGAAGCCGTTCTTGACTTTGATTCACTAACTTCTCCCTCCCTAGTTAGAAAAGCTAAAATATTCTTAACCTTATTATTTCCATTTTTTGGATTTTATTTCATTAGGGCGGGAAGTTTTAACGTAAAAAGGTGGGCGTGATATCACGCCCACCT
>DUMD01000016.1 GCA_012840065.1 Clostridia bacterium | reverse complement strand
TCTACCTTTGCCCAAACCTGTTCAATTTCCTCCCAATCAAAACCTACCTCTGCTGCCTTGGCCTGAATTTTATAAGCCCTCATTAAAGCAGGCATTTGTTTGGGCAAATCTTTTAAATAAGAAACCGGCTTGTTTTGCCCTTTTTGCTTCTGTTCCTTTTCTTTAATTGCATTCCAGTTTTTTAGAACTTGCTCAGTGTTATCAACATTAACCTGTCCAAAAACATGGGGATGACGTCTGATCATTTTCTGGACAATTATATCAATTACATCATTGATATCGAATTTCTTATCCTCCCAACCAAGCTGGGCATGAAAAATCACCTGCAATAGAAGGTCCCCTAGTTCCTCCACCAGATGCTCGGTATCTCCTTCTTCAATTGCTTCGATGACTTCGTAGGCTTCTTCCAAAATGTAGGGAATCAATGATTGATGGGTTTGCTCTTTATCCCAGGGACAACCATTTTCCCCTCTTAGCTGGGACATTACATCAACCAAAGGGTCCAAGGGATATTTAAAAACCTTTCTTCCCTCGGGATAAGGGGGAATAAAAACTGTAGTAAGATGGTCTATCCAATCTAACCTATCTAGCTCATAAAGAGGAATTGTTTCCTTTCTTTCCTCTCCTTTCACCCCTGCAGCTCGCACTATCTGAATGGGAAAATCCTCCGGATAAAATTCCATAAGTTTAAGTTTGACATCACCTGCTACTAAACGGTTATAAACCTGCATTATTAAATTGGCAGTATCAGGAGAAGGATCATGCTTGGAAAGCTGTAAAGCATCAATTATTTTTATCCCGGCACAGGGATCAATTTGCAAAACAGTAAAAAGATCATCTAAAAAACTGACGCTACTTGTAAATTGAACAGTAATACCTTTAGCCGCTGCCAGTTCCACAATCAAACCCACAGTTGATTCCCCTACCCAGGGATGACCTGGAACAGCATAAACCACATTACAGTCCTCACAGGCATCAACCACCTGCTGGGCAATGTTAGCGTAGACCTGATCAAAATTAAGAGAGCTGTCATAAATATAATCAAAACTGAAATATTTTATCCCTCTATCCTTTAAATCCTTAACTAGGGGATGTCTTTCAGTTCTTAAGAATAGCTTGTCCGCCTTTTGTAAAGCCCGGTATCCTTCCAAGGAAAGAGCTCCGAAGGAACCAGGACCCAAACCGACTATAGTTAATGAATTTGGCAATTTCTTACCCCCTTAAAAGTCTTAACTTTTTAAGAATCCTGGCTAGTTTAGGTCCGATCTTGGGCAGGAAAAGAAGATCCTCTTCCTTTATTCCTCCCACTGCCAGTAGGCTAAGACCATAAACCAGCGCTCCAACTAGTATAGCTACTAAAGTTGATAGAGAATTACTACCTAAAAGATCAAAAGCTATCAAATAAAAGCCCTTGGTTACAAAAGCCATAATTACCACAGCTATAACCGGTTTAACCACCATTGAACCAACTTCCAACTTAAACCCGATAATTTTTCTTATCGTCAGCAGATTAAGCAGAGAAGATACGGCGAAACCTACTACTGTTCCCAAAGCAGCCCCCCGCACATTAACAGCGGGAATAGCAGTGAAAACATAGCTAACAATAATTTTAAAGATTGATCCAATAAACATATTTTTTACAGGTATCGCCGTTTTTCCTAACCCCTGCAGAACACCGGACAAGGTTTGGTGCAGTCCTAAAAATAAAGCACTGGCGGAAAGAACCGCTAAGATAGGCCCGGCAGCTGCATCTTTATATAACATGGTCATAATTTCTGTGGAAAGCACGCATAGACCGATAAATGAGGGAAGACAAAGCAAGATTGATAGTCTTACGGCAATTGCTGAGCGTTCTTTGATTAAAACAAGATTTTTTTGAGCATAAGCTTCGGAAATTGTCGGAACCAGGCTGGCAGCTAAAGCTACCGTAATCATGGTCGGAAAGTTAATTAAAGTTGTAGCCTCTCCGGTTAACTGACCGTAAAGTTCGGTAGATTGGCTAATTGTAAAACCTCCAGCCTGCAGTCTTGAAGGAACAATGGCCGAATCAATAAACTGCATTACTGGCATAACCAGCTGGCCAATGGTAATCGGAATAGCCTGAATTATTAACCTGGACATAATTGATTTACCTGATTCCGTATGTTTTACCGTGTTAATAGAACGGAAAAAATCATTTAACTGCCTTTTATTGCGGAAATAAATAGCTAAAAGAACGATTAAACTAGCGATCCCTCCTGTGGCAGCTCCAAAAGTAGCTCCCGCAGCAGCAAACTCAATCCCCTTAGGCATCAGGAGGTAAGCCAAAGCCATGATTGTTATAACCCGAACAATTTGTTCCGTAATTTGGGAAACAGCAGTAGGGATCATAGTTTGCAGACCCTGAAAAAAACCTCTGAAAGCAGACATAACCGCCACAAAAAAAACAGCAGGAGCTACTGCTAAAAGAGAATAATAGGCTCTAGGATCACTCAGAATATTAACAGCAATAAATTTAGCACTTAAAAGAAGAAAAAGAGAAAAAATTAAACCAGTTATGGTTAAAAGGAGTACAGATACCCGCAATACTCTTTGGGTTCCCTTTCCGTCTCCCAAGGCCACCTTTTCTGCTACCAGCTTAGAAATAGCTAAGGGAATACCTCCGGTAGAGATAACAAACATAATATTATAAATCGGGTAAGCCATTTGATACAGCCCTATCCCCTCTTTACCTATAAACCGGGTTAGAGGAATGCGATAGGTAGCTCCGATTATTTTTACAATTATCCCCGCTAGAGTTAGGATAAAAGCACCCTGTAAAAAAGAAGATTTGCCTTCCATTTATCATTTTCCGCCCCTTCTAGTTTTATCACCACTACAAATAGAATATATGCACAATTATAACAAAAAATACAGGGAAGAGAAATAGAGATAAGATAAGGAAAAAAAGAGTCAGAAGTATTCTGCTAGCTTCTGACTCTTTCCCTAAAGATTATCCATTTTAAAATCAGCTAATTCTCTTTCTACTAACCCTACAAGAGGCCAAAACTCTTCCAAAATGTAGGGATCAAGTTTCATCCCCTTTTCACTGTTCATTATCTCTAAAGCTTCGTCCCGAGAAAAAGCTCCCCGGTACGGTCGTTTACTTCTTAAAGCATTATACATATCAGCCAACCCGATAATCCTCGCCCCCAAAGGAATATCATGAGCTTTAAGGCCTAAAGGATAACCTTTACCATTAAAAAATTCATGATGGCATAAAATCAACTTACTTACATTATCATTTACATAATCCTTCACAATTTCATACCCCTGAAGAGGATGTTTTTTTACATAATCATATTCTTCTCTGGTGAGTTTACCACTTTTCTCCCAAATATCCGCAGGAATAGAATATTTACCAATATCCCTCAACAAGGCTCCTAATTTCAGCTCCAACATTTCTTCAGAGGAAAAATTAAAATTGCGGGCAAGGATTTCTGTTATCTTGTAGACTCTCCAATAATCCCCATAAAAACCTTCCCTTTCTTGAATTAGCCTCAGAAAAAAATAAATCATGTCGGAATGACTATCATTCAGCAAACTATAAGCATCAATAATGTCTTTTTTCAGCGTCTCTTCTTCTCTGTTCACTTCCAAAGGCAACTGCCAATTGCCTATTTCAGCTATCTGCTTCATTCAAACACCCCTATCTGACTTTCTTCGAGACTTATTTATCTATATAAAGTACTCAATCATTAGGGAAAAAGTTTAAAAATAAATCATGCAAATCCACTTAAACTCAAATAAATAAATTCAACGTCAAATAAAACTTTCCTTCTCTATTGGTTTTTGGAGCCAAAAACAAAAGAGGTATGCTTCCTTGGACATACCTCTTTTGCTAACAATTTCCCTACTTTATAAAATAGCGAGCTTACTAAAAGGGCTTTCCCTTTCTACTGTTCCATCTGCTTAGCTAAAAATCCAGCAGCTGTTTCGGCTAATTTTATTTCCAAATCACCCATTGCAGGTCCATCTTCTTTAGAACATAGAATTACTGCCCCAATAGGATCACCCTCTGCAATAATGGGTGCAATTACTTGAGCTTTGAATTTACAGCCGTCTTCAACTACCACACAATCCTT
>DUMD01000015.1 GCA_012840065.1 Clostridia bacterium | reverse complement strand
GATTTAATATTGCGGTTGGCCAAACCCGCTTCATTTTATCAGATGGAGGTATATTTTTTCTACTCATAGCTATAAGCTTTTTGGAACCACGGGCATAGCCCGTGGTATTCAAATTACAATAAAAAGAGTGGCAAGCCCCAAAGCCTTGCCACTCTTTTTCAAGCTTTATATCCTGGGAAGATTTTTTAACCCTTCTGCAATCATCTCATCCGTATATTCCACATCTTTAAGTCTACCGGATAAATATGATTCGTAAGCTGCCAAATCAAAATGACCGTGTCCGCTTAAACAGAATAAAATTACTTTTTTCTCCCCACTTTCCCTGCATTTTAAAGCCTCATCAATAGCAGCTTTAATCGCATGGGATGATTCCGGAGCCGGTAAAATCCCTTCAGTCCGAGCAAATTTCAATGCCGCTGCAAAAACTTCATTTTGGCCGTAGGCCACAGCTTCTATCAGACCGTCATGATAAAGCTGACTTACCAAAGGAGATGCCCCATGATATCTTAACCCGCCGGAGTGAATTCCGGGAGGAACAAAATCATGACCCAGAGTATACATCTTCATAATGGGGGTAAGTTGAGCAGTATCACCATAATCATAAGCAAATTTACCCCTGGTTAAGGTTGGGCAGGCTGCAGGTTCAACAGCCAGCAATCTAACCTTCTTACCCTCAATTTTATCTTTTACAAAGGGAAAACTAATTCCACCAAAATTTGTACCTCCGCCACAGCAGCCAATAACCGGATCAGGGTAGCGGTCTATCTTTGCTAATTGAGCCTTTGCTTCCTGACCAATTACGGTCTGATGCAAAGTCACATGATTCAAAACGCTGCCTAAAGCATAATTAGTATCATCTCTTCCGGCCGCATCCTCTACCGCCTCACTAATTGCTATTCCCAGGCTGCCCAAGGAATTGGGATCTTTAGCAAGAATTTGCCGACCGCATTCCGTTTCCATGCTGGGACTGGCTATTACCCTACCCCCATAAACATTCATCAAATGCCGGCGGTAGGGTTTTTGTTCATAGCTAATTTTAACCATATAAACAACACATTCCAGACCAAAGGCCTGACAAGCAATACTTAAAGCCGTCCCCCACTGGCCCGCACCGGTCTCCGTAGCAAGTCTTTTAATACCGGCCTGTTTATTATAATAAGCCTGAGGAATAGATGAATTAATCTTGTGACTTCCTGAAGGACTGGTCCCCTCATACTTATAGTAAATTTCTGCCGGCGTATCCAACGCTTTTTCTAACCCTCTGGCCCGATAAAGGGGAGAAGGCCTCCATTTTTTATAAGCCTCCCTAACCTCCTCCGGAATTTCTATCCACCTCTCCGTGCTCATTTCCTGCCGAATTAGCTCATCAGGAAAAATCGCTTGCAAATCTTCAAATTTCAAAGGTTGTTTAGTTTTTGGGTTAAGGGACGGAGCCGGTAAATTAGGCATGTCAGCCTGTACATTATACCAATGGGTTGGTATTTCCTCTTCACTTAAAAAAATTCTGTTTAAATCATCCTTACTCAACTTTCTCTTCTCTCCTCTCCTAGCCTCTTCTGGACTAAACCAGTTAGAAAGATTTTACCTCAATTTGCTTTAACTGACAAGCTACTTCTTTACTTTGAAACCCTTTACCTGTTCTTGAAATTCTTGATAGGTTTTGTCCGCTTCCTCTTGAACCGTTTTTCTTGCAGAATTTATCCAATCATAGTTATCTCTTAACACTGACACAACCCGGCCGTCAACAGCACCATCTTCTACCAAGCCTTCTATAATCCCTAAAACCTCTTCTTTAGCCATCCCCTTTCGGTAAGGACGGTCCTCCGCAGTGGCAGTAAACAAATCGGCCACCGCCACAATTCTTGCCCCTAGATTAAGATCCTTAGCACTATAGGAAAAGGGATAGCCCTTACCGTCTAAGCGTTCATGGTGAAAAGATGCCCAATCAGTAATAATTTCTAAACCCTTTATTTCTTTTAAAGCATTATAGGTATATAAAGCATGATTCTTCATCAGCCTGTATTGATCTTCCGTCAGGGAATTGGAGCTGTTGAGAATCTCCTGCGGTATGGCTAACTTACCCAAATCATGAAGATAACCTGCAATTTTTAACATTTTCACTTCCTTCGGGGATAATCCCATAAATCTTCCCAATTCAGCAGCCACAACAGCTACCCCCCAGGAATGGGTTGCAGTAAACCTGCTTCTTATATCTACAATTTGGGCAAAAAATTGAGCTAAAATCAGCAAACCATCCAAATCCAAGCCACTTTCATCTAAGGTATATCTAGCAAGTAAAATATCTTTTATCGAAGGAGAAGTAAGTTCAAACCAAAAATCTCCATTTTTAGCAAGGTTTTTAAATATTTCTACCAGCTGGGGAGAAAACATAATCCCTGCTTCCTCTTCTATTTTTGCCACAATTTTCTTGACCTGCCCCAGAATTTCTTCATCCTTATCTATCAGAACATCTATCCTGTCGGCAAGATGGATAAAATGGCTTTTCAAATCTAATTTCCCATTTTCAAATCTAGCTAAATCTTTATTCACCCAATAGAGGTGGTGATAACGAATAAGCTCAGCCACCTCGGAAAAAGGTTCATATTTTTGAAGTAAAAGATAGCCCACTTCCGCATGTTCACAGAAATTATCCAAATCAAAACTAACTTCAAAATTTAAAGCATCTAATCTTTCCTGCAGGGAAAAAGCACCTAGATCATGAAGGGCAGCCGCTATTATTAAATTATTTTGTTCAGACCTGGATAAATTCATCTCATTGGCTAGACTACAAGCTATATAAGCCACATGTTTATGATGATTGATAACATCTTCACAAACAAAGTCCAGCAAATCTGACAATCCCAAAACAAGTTCAAATAGGGAAACCCTTTCTTTAACTACCATTTACCCACTCCTCTCTAAATTTTTCGTCTAGTAAAAAAAGTCCCTTAAAAAGGGACTTTTTTTTGGAGCTATAATGCTTCTTCAAACCTTTTATTTACCTCATTCCAGTTTACTATATTCCAAAAGGCTTCAATAAATTTAGCCCGATCGTTTTTATAATCAATATAGTAAGCATGTTCAAAAGTGTCTATTACCATCAGGATCTTAAACATTGGATAAACATGAACATTATGTTTTTCAATCTGCATAATTAAAGGACGTTTAGTTAATTTACAATATGTAAGCGCCGCCCAACCGGAACCTTCCACGCTGGCTGCAGCCTGAGTAAATTCTTTTTTAAACCGTTCAAAACTGCCAAATTCTTTTTCCAAAGCTTCCATCAAAGCTGCTGAAGGCTCGCCGCCTTTACCTGCAGGGGCCAGGTTTGCCCAGAAAAGAGAATGGAGCAAATGACCGCCAATGTTAAAAGAAAGTTCTTTCAAAGTTGCTTTTTGATCAATATCAGCGTTTTCTTCCCTTGCCTTAGCCATTTTGTCAAAGATAGCATTAGCTCCGTTAACATAAGTCTGATGATGTTTTTGGTGGTGAATCTTTAATTGTTCTTCAGAAATATAAGGTTCTAAGTCTTTATAGCCATAAGGCAATTCCGGTAAAACATACTTACTCATGGCCTCTAACCTCCCTGGATTTTATTTTCTTTTAATAAGATACCCAGGTTAATTCCAGATTTAAACAACAATTTTCAAATTTTGATAACAATTTTTTTTTAAAATTTTTACCTTAAAAATCCTTCCAGGATGGTTTTTTCGGCTTCCTTTTCTGACAGCCCCAGGGACATTAATTTTATCAATTGTTCTCCGGCAATTTTACCGATGGCCGCCTCGTGAATAAGCTGGGCATCGGGATGGTTGGCGGATATTTCCGGAATAGCTCTGATTTGGGCATTATCCATAATAATAGAATCACATTGCACATGCCCCCGGCAACGATTATAGCCAACCACCCGGGGATAAAAAATCTGTTTAGAATCTTCCTGGGCTACAGAACGGGAGATAACTTGAGTAGAGGAATCCTGGCCAATTAATTCAATCAGAATCCTGGACTCTGCAAACTGATTTCCATGAGTAAGCAGCCTTTCTGTAATAAGCAAATGCGCTTCTTTCCCTAATTTAGCTTCTGTATAGCGTTTAGTACTATCCACACCTTTAATCTGCACCATTTCCAACTCCGCATAGGCTCCCTCTTCAAGTTCCAAAATGGTCTGAGGATTTAAAATTCGTTCTCCTCGGCCGTTTCCTTCTCCATAATGTTTTTCCACATAACGCACCCGGGCTCCCTTACGGACAATAAAATTATGAATCCCATCGTGCTGGGCTTTCCCTTCACCAGAATTATGGATACCACAACCTGCTACAATTAACACATCTGCCCCTTCGCCGATATCAAAGGTATTATAAACCACATCATTCAAACCCTCTGCACTGATGATAACAGGAATATGAACACTTTCCCCCTTAGTACCCGGCTTGATGATAACATCAATCCCAGGTTTATCCTCTTTAGTTTTTATTTCTATATTAGCTGTACTACTGCGGGAAATTCCTACCCCATTCTTTCGAATGTTATAGGCACCCTGAGGAATATCATGTAAGTCCGCAATAGTTTTCAAAAGGTGCTTATCGATTGCATTCAACACTGTCCTCACCCCTCTCCATCCGGTCCCTAGGACAAATCCTTTCTATATCCCCCAGGAGTAAAGGAAGCATATACTCTCTGCTTCCCTGCTGTTTTATGGTTCCATCAGCCAACAGAATTATTTCATCAGCCAAATTTAAAATTCTTTCCTGATGAGAAATAATAATGGTAATCCCATGTTGCCTAGCATGAACATTGCGGAAAGTTTCAATTAATTTACTGAAACTCCACAAATCAATCCCGGCCTCCGGTTCATCATAAATAGCAACTTTTAAATCTCTGGCTAATAAAGTAGCAATTTCAATCCTTTTTAATTCCCCGCCTGACAAGCTGTTATCCACTTCTCTTCCCACATAGTCTTGGACACAAAGTCCAACATCATAAAGATAGTTGCAACAATCCACTACCTTATTGTTGCCGGCAGAAATCTGGAGAAGCTTTTCTACAGTCAGCCCCTTAAAACGAGGAGGTTGTTGAAAAGCATAACCAATTCCTAAATGGGCTCTTTCCGTAATATCTAAATCAGTTATATCCCGACCGTTAAAAAAGATTTTACCCTGAGTAGGTTTATAAATCCCCATAATAACCTTAGCCAAGGACGATTTACCACCCCCGTTAGGTCCGGTAAATACATAAAACTTGTTATCTTCCAGGGTTAAATTAATATTGTGCAGGATTTCAACCGACCCTTTTTCTCCCTCCACATTTAGAGATAAATCTTTTATTTCTAGCACCGGAATCACTCCTTAAAAGCTTTTTCTCTGCTTTGCTGAATAGTTTAGAATAGCCTCCCGAACCAATTTGGCCGCCAGAATAGCTGTCCGATCAGAATGATCGTTTACCGGGGAAACTTCCACCAAATCCATCCCCACAACATTCAAGTCTTTCATCATTAAAATAGCATCTATGATTTCTTTAGAACTACAGCCACCCGGTTCAGGAGTCCCGGTACCGGGGGCAAAAGCAGGGTCGACTACATCTATATCTAAAGTAATATAAACCGGACGTTTTCCTAAGTTAGGAACAACTTCTTTCAGCGGTTCCAAAAGCTGATGAGCAAATAAATTGGTATAAGCTTGCCCGTATTCATATTCAGTCTTATCGCCGGAACGAATACCAAACTGGTAAAGGTTTTTCCCTCCGATTTTCTCAGCTACCAGCCGCATAACCGTAGCATGAGAATTAGTCTCTCCAAAATAATCTTCCCTTAAATCCGCATGGGCATCAAAATGTAAAACAGCCAAGTCAGAATATTTATCAGCATAAACCTTAATCAAAGGCCAGCTTATTAAATGTTCTCCCCCCAAATAAATTACCAGTTTATCAGTGGCTGCCAACTTGCGGGCAACCTGCTCAATAACCTCTAGGCTTTTTTCTACATTTCCAAAGGGCAGGACAATATCCCCAAGGTCGCAATATTTATAATCTTTCAAATCCCGATTGCTGTGAAAACTATATTCTTCCAGCCCATAAGAAACAGCACGAATCTGTTGGGGACCCATCCTTGTCCCAGGCCGGTAACTAACCGTAAAATCCATAGGAACCCCCACCAAGAGAGTATCAGCTTCCTCATAGCTGCTATTAGCAGATATGAAGCCCCACATCTTTTCCAAATAGGCTTGCAAAATCCTTCCCCCTTATTCCAAAATATCTTGGATAAAACGAGGCAGCTTAAAACAGCTATAATGAAGATCAGCCGTATAATATCTGGTGTTGGTGTCTACAATCTGCGTCCTATCCACCTTTTCCGGGTCATATTTTTTAGATCCCATTGTAAAAGACCATAAGCCGGTAGGATAAGTGGGAATAGCTGCCGTATATAGCTTCGTAATCGGGAAAATACTTTTTATCTCCTTAAAAATTTTATTGATAAAATCCTGATAAACCCAAGGCGACTCAGTTTGGGCTGCAAAAATACCATCTTCTTTTAAAGCATCGAAAACATTTTGATAAAATTCTTTAGAAAATAACCCTACTGCCGGACCAACAGGGTCAGTGGAATCTACAATAATAACGTCGTAAAAATCCTTCTTTTCCTGAACATGCTTTATTCCATCATCAACTAAAACTGTAACCTTAGGATTATCCAATTCCAAAGAGGTTTCAGGCAAATATTGCTTGCACACCTCAATAACCCGCTCATCAATTTCCACTAGGGTTGCCTTTTCAACTCGGGGATGTTTAACAATTTCCCTAATAGTTCCCCCATCTCCCCCACCAATTACCAAAACATTTTTTGGATTAGGATGGGTATTCAAAGCGGGAAGAGTAATCATCTCATGATAAACAAATTCATCTTTTACTGTGGTCATAACCGCCCCATCATTCACCAGCATTCTTCCAAACATTTCGGTGTCAAACATCTCTATGGTCTGGTATTTACTGGTCTCCTGATGCAATATTTTTTTAACCTTATAGGACGTAGCCAGTTTACCTGATTCCATCTCTGTAAACCAAATTCCCTTCAATTTGCAACACTCCTTTTTTAATCTTTGGTTTTAAAATAGCCTAAATATTTTTTAGCTATACTACTACACATATTTACTTTAAAAACTATAGCCATTCTAATTATAAAATTAATTGGCAAAAAAACAAAGTTTTTATTAAACAGTAAATATGTACCAAAAAATGATTTCAATCGACTAACAGTCAGGCTATGAAAGCATACGATATCAACCTTATTTTTTCCTTCTAAAATTTTCTAAAAGCTGTTAAATTTAAAAAGACTGTTATCAATTACCATCACACAAAAATTAGAAACCTTTAGAATCTAGTGGTTACTGCTATTTTTCGAGGTCCCGCCAATGCTCACCAATTTCATTAATTTCAGCCAAAGCTCCCCCCTTGTCCCTACCCTCAATAAAACCAAGGAGGCGGGCCAGGCCGGCATTTATGGCATTTATTTCTTCCCTTTCCACACTAAACTGGATTCTTTGCACAACTTTATCCCAAGCCAATTCTAATTTTTCCGCATTTTTTAGAGCACCATCCCATTCTTCCTCCAACAAATCCTTTTTAACGGCTTCAATATATTTAGGAACATTATCAATTTCACCCCTGGGCCGTTTATAGTATCCTCCGCTATTCATAATAAAAATGAAGAAGCTTAAAATTAAAATGGGAACAGTATAAAAAATTATTTTTCTCATTTTCATCCCCCTTAATTCGGTCCAGGATAATCACTTATATCTGTTACACCATTTAAACTATTCAAGTGGTCTGCATAAGTATCAATATATAGCTCTCCAGAAGTGTCTAATAGGGCTAAAAATACTTCTGAGGGGTCTTTGATCCCCCTTTTCTCCAATTCAGCTTTCAGCCAATTCCGATCAAGGTTTACCTGTTTTAAATTTTGATCCACAATTATCCCGTCATAAATTAACTCCGTGCTTATTCCTTTATAAGTTGTAGATAAATTTAAATCCTTGGGAGTAACAGGCTGGTACTGGGATTTTTTCAAAACCGATAAATCTCCATTTTTCTCAAAAACAGCAAACTCCACTTCCTTAATATCAAATACCCCTTTTATCCTCAGCTGTTCTAAAAGGTCGGTCAAAGTATAGCGCATTGCCTTCATGGACTTTTCCATAATTTTGCCGTTCATAATGACAATTGTTGGTTCCCCATCAAGAAACTTAGAAGCATATCGCCATTTTAAAACCACAAATTGGACCAAGATAACAGCGGCGGTCCAAGTAACAAGACCTACCCAGTGGGGCCAGGCCCTACTATCTAAATCAGTAGTCAAAGATGCTGCAATAGAACCAATGGTAATCCCCAGAACATATTCAAAAAAGGTAAGTTGGCTTATTTGCTGCTTACCTAAAACGCGGGTAAATATAAGGAGAGAAAAAAAACCAATTAGTGATCTTACCACAACCACCAGTGTTTTATTCACCTTACCACCCCTTAACCCTAATTATTTATTAATTAATTCTAAATACTTTAATTTATCTTTTACTAGTTCCTATTTTTTATCCTGTAGCCTAACAAAAAATAACAGAATAAATCGGAAAGATAAGAAGAGAAAAAGAGGCAAATTTTATCTTTTGGGAGGAAGGTTTCAAGTTTTAGCGAATAAATAACGTTAAATATTTTTAAACTACACTTCAAAAGGAGTAATGATCATGTATATTAGTACAAGAGGTAATTACGATCCGGTATCTGCGTCAAAAGCAATTAATCTGGGAATGGTTCCGGCAGGCGGTCTTTTCGTCCCCGAAGAAATTCCCCTTCTATCTGAGGAAGAAATTTTAAGTATGAAGGGTCTATCTTACCAGGAAGTAGCCCAAAAAATCATTTCTCTCTATTTGGACGATTTCCAGGAAAAAGAAATAAAAGAATGCGTAACTAAAGCTTATAATTCAGCTAATTTTTATCATCCTCTCATTGCTCCCGTTGTTAAGCTGAAGGAAAACACCTATATTTTAGAATTATGGCATGGACCCACAGCTGCCTTTAAAGATATGGCCCTGCAAATTCTACCCTTTTTCCTTGTCAAGTCTATCCGCAAAATCGGTTCCAATAAAGAAACCGTCATTTTGGTCGCTACCTCCGGGGATACAGGAAAGGCGGCTTTAGAAGGTTTCAAAAACGTAGAAGGAATTAAAATAATTGTCTTCTATCCCTACCAGGGAGTTAGTAAAATACAAGAATTGCAAATGTCGACAACAGACGGAAATAATACTTATGTAGTTGCCGTTAAAGGAAACTTCGATGATTGCCAAGGTGCGGTAAAAGAAATCTTCGGCAACCGGGAATTTAATCAGCTCTTAGCTGAAAAGGGCTACGACTTATCTTCTGCCAACTCCATTAATTGGGGAAGACTTCTGCCCCAAATAGTGTATTATTTTACCGCCTATTTAAACCTCCTCCAACAGGGGGAAATTAGTGCGGGGGAAAAAATTAATTATGTGGTGCCAACGGGGAACTTTGGTAATATTTTAGCTGCTTGGTATGCTTATAAAATGGGTTTACCGGTTAATAAGCTTATCTGTGCTTCCAATGAAAATAAAGTCCTAACCGATTTTTTCCATACGGGTATCTATAATAAAAACAGAGAGTTCAAACAAACTAACAGTCCTTCTATGGATATTCTTGTTTCCAGTAACTTGGAAAGATTTTTATTTGAAATCACCGGTCACAACAGCACTAGGATCAAGGAATGGATGGAAAAATTAAATAAGACCGGAGAATTTCAAATTGATAACCTGACTAAAACAGAAATTGATAAGATTATTTATGCAGATTTCGCCAGCGAAAAAGAAACACTAACCACAATAAAGAAAGTTTTTTCCGATTTCGGTTACGCTCTAGATCCCCATACGGCCGTAGCAGTTAAGGTATACGAAAACTATAAAGCCAGCCAAGGAGATAATACCAAGACTATAATCGATGCTACAGCTAGTCCCTTTAAATTTAATACAACTGTTTTGGAAGCTATTCAGGGTTCTGAAAGCATAACTAATCAAGATGAATTTTTGCTTTTGGAAAAGCTAAGCAGGATTATTGATAAGCCCATCCATCCTGCTTTAAAAGATTTAGATAAAAAACCTGTCCTGCACAAAACCGTTTGCAGCAAAACCGAAATAAAAACCGAAATTGAAAAAATCCTTGGCCTTTAGCCTTGAAAAAAAAAGAAAGCATTCTTAGCAAAAAACAACCACCCTTTTCATTCTCCCCCTTTCCGGTGAAATGAATGGGTGGTTAATTTTATTTAAAACTCATAATTTTATTTTTCCGGGCATTCTTCAACTACAGGAAAAAGCACAAAAAAACTTGTTCCTTTAGGACTTGTTTGCACTTCTATTTTAGCCCTATGCTTTTTTGCTATGCTGTAGGAAACCGCTAAGCCCAAACCGGTTCCTTTTTCCTTAGTGGTAAAAAAGGGAGTTCCCAGCTTATCAAGGTATTCAGGATTAATCCCTTTCCCTTCATCTTTAATCTCCAGGACTACATTTTTTCCCTGTTGATAAGTGCTAATAGTTAAGGTTCCTCCCGGTTCCATCGCCTCTAAACCATTAGCACAAAGATTTAAAATAAGTTGATGAATTTCCTTTCTGTTCAAGTATAAACAAGGAATGTTTTCCAATCTCTTAACCACATTATTCTGGGTTGCCAGGGCATTAGCCTGGATTAAAGCATAGAGGTCATTAATAATGGAATTAAGATTTTGTTTTTCCAATTTAACCGGACGTTTTTTTGCCAAAGATAAAAATTCCGTAATAATTGAATTAGCCCGATCTAATTCTTCTATCATTAGATTAATATAGTCTAGATACTCCTTAAATTCCTCCTTATCGGCCAGCATCTGCAGAAATCCCCGGACAACCGTCATGGGATTTCTAACCTCATGTCCAACGGCAGCAGCCATCTCACTGACCAGGTTCAAGCTTTCTAACCTGGCCATCTCCCCCTGCATCCTAATTTTTTCTGTTATATCCCTTATTACTCCTTCAATAGCAATCAGTTTATTTGCATTATCGTAATAGGGAACCAGGTACTGTTCAGTCCATTTTATTTGTTTATCTTTACTTATTAGCCTCATAACAATAGGTTCACTATTAGGTAAGGTTGACCTAAGTATATCCTTAAGGATATATCGATCGTCAGGGTGAATAATCTTACTAAAAAAACGGGGATCGGCATAAAAATCCTCAGGTTTATAGCCGATAACATCCTGACAGGCCCGGTTAACATATTGAAAACCGGGTTTAGGATAAAAACGATAGCTAAAAAATAAGTCTTGGGCTTTATCTGCCAGCCTGTAAAAACGTTTCTCACTGGTCTTTAAAGCTTCCAAAATTCTTTTATGGCCTGAAATATCTTGAATTTGGGCAATAAAAAACATTGGCTCTCCTCTTTTGCTTTTTACCAGAGAAACACAAAAATCTGTCCATACCAGATAGCCCAGCTTGTGAAAAAACCTTTTTTCCATTCTATAGCATTGGATTTTTCCTTGTAACATTTGTTCCCGATAAGCCGATTCTAACTCTAGATCTTCAGGATAGGTATGTTTATCTAAATGTAAATCCATTAATTCTTCTTCCGAATAACCAGACATTTCACAGAGGGCAGGGTTAGCCTGTAAGCACCTACCATCAAGGCTTATTATGGCCATACCAATAGGTGCATGCTCAAAGACAATTTTAAAAAAATTTCCCTCTTCCCGAGCCTTTTCTCTAAAGTAATCACAGCCTGTCCCCTGCCGTTCCAACTGGTCAATCCGCTCGGCCAGAGCTCTGGTAATATTTTTTATTTCCTCAATGTCCTGAACATTCCTTAAAAAATCTGCTAATCTCTCGTTGTCTAGTTCTTGTCTATTCATTACATCACCTTTAGATGTGATTAATTCACATAATACTCTACTAAACTATTTTCAACATAAACCCTTTATTTCCTTCTAAAATAATGGAGATGATTGAAATTACAACCAAACCATCAACAAAAAGGCAGGACACCTCTACAAAGATATCCTACCTGCTATTTCTTTATTATTTATAATAATCTATTCCTGCTTCAAATATTTTTTGGTCCTTTTCTCCCGGAACATTTAGGTATAAATTACTACCAATCCTTTCCGAATGCCCCATTTTACCTAAGATTCTACCGTCCGGGCTGGTTATAGCTTCAATAGCTTCTACCGAACCGTTGGGATTATACCTAATGTCATAGGAAGGATTACCATCAAAATCCACATACTGAGTAGCGATTTGACCGTTCTTAATCATTAATTCGATTTCCTGCCGGTTAGCCACGAACCTGCCTTCACCATGGGAAACAGCAACCGTGTAAATATCGCCAACTTTAGCATTATTGAACCAGGGAGACAGGTTAGAAACGACCTTGGTATGAACTAAACGGGATACGTGCCGTCCAATTTTATTATAGGTAAGGGTTGGGCTGTCAGCAGTCATATCCATTATTTCTCCATAAGGCAAAAGTCCTAATTTAATTAAGGCTTGAAAACCATTGCAAATTCCCAGGATCAATCCATCTCTTTCTTGGAGTAATTTAGTAACCGCCTCTTTTATTCTTGGATTTCTAAAAACCGTTGCAATGAATTTCCCGGAACCAGCAGGCTCATCCCCGGCACTAAATCCTCCTGCCAACATGATAATTTGAGATTTTTCAATTCTTTTAACAAATTCCTCCACTGACTGTTCAATATCAGTCGGTGATAAATTTCTGAACACCAAGGTTTCCACCAAGCCACCGGCCCTTTCAAAAGCCCTGGCACTATCGTACTCACAATTGGTACCAGGAAAGACCGGAATAAATACCCGGGGTTTAGCCAGAGTAAATGAAGCCTTTCTCCGCCGGTTGCACTGATAATTAATCTGTCGAGGTACACCGGGGATCTCTTCCGTTTTAGTCGGGAAAACATTTTCTAAAGGCTTTTCCCATTCAAGATAAGCATCCTCTAAGTCTATCTCTAAATTATTGACAGCAATAACCGGCTTATTCATAGTTTTTCCTAATAATTCGTAGGGAACATTCTTGAATAATTCTTCTAAATCCGCTTCACCCTTAATCTCTAAAATTAGGGAACCATAGTCAGGTCTGAACAAAAAGTCAGGAGTAACCTGCTTTTCAAATTTCATTCCAATTCTGTTGCCAAAGGCCATCTTGCTGACCAGTGCCGCTATTCCCCCTGTTCTAACAACTGCTGCCGCCAAAACCTTTCCTGCCTTAACCAGTTCATTTACCCTGGTGAAAACTTTTTCTAGGTGTTCAAAATCAGGAACCTCCTCTTCATCTCTGAGCAAGGGAAGAAGGACAACTGAATTTCCAGCAGCCTTAAATTCAGCTGATATTACCTTGTCCGCTTCCACCGGGGCAACAGCAAAAGCCACCAAAGTCGGTGGTACGTCTAAATCCTCAAAGCTACCAGACATACTGTCTTTACCGCCTATAGCCGGGATTCCCAACTTCTTCTGGGCGTAATAAGCTCCCAATAAAGCGCTGAAGGGTTTACCCCATCTAACCGGATCTTTACCTAATTTTTCAAAGTATTCCTGAAGACTAAGCCTTACCCTCCTATAATCTCCGCCTAGGGCGACAATCTTAGCAACCGCTTCCACTACCGCATATAAAGCTCCGTGGAAGGGGCTCCATTTAGCCAGTTTAGGATTATAACCATGGGTCATTAAAGTGCCGGTATTTGTTTCCCCGGAAAGAACAGGTATTTTTGCCGCCATTCCTTCCGCTGGGGTAGCCTGATATTTTCCGCCAAAAGGCATCAAAATCGTCCCGGCACCAATGGTACTGTCAAATCTTTCAACCATTCCTCTCTGGCTGCAAACATTTAGGTCTTGTAAATTAGCAAACCAGGCTTCCCTTAAATCAGGCAGTTTGTTCTCCACCTCTGCCGGTATTTTAGAGAAGAAAGTTTCCCTTTCCTCCGGGGCTGCCACCACAACCCTGGTTCTTTGTTTTACCCCGTTGGTATTTAAGAAATCCCTGCTGATGTCAACAATTGGCTTACCCCGCCAGTACATTTTTAATCTGCGTTCTGCTGTAACCCTGGCCACCACAGTTGCTTCTAAATTTTCCTGAGCCGCATAATTTATAAAAGTTTCTAGGTTTTCCCTGGCTACTACAACCGCCATCCTCTCCTGGGACTCGGAAATAGCAAGCTCCGTGCCATCTAAACCTTCATATTTTTTAGGAACGAGATCCAGATTTATCTCTAACCCATCCGTCAATTCCCCGATGGCTACTGAAACCCCACCGGCACCAAAATCATTACATTTCTTAATAATGGTGCTGACAGCAGGATTTCTGAACAAACGCTGAATCTTCCGTTCTGTGGGAGGATCCCCCTTCTGAACCTCAGCACCGGAAGTTAGAATAGATTCTTCCGTATGGGCCTTAGAAGAACCGGTAGCTCCGCCGCAACCATCCCGACCTGTTCTTCCCCCTAGAAGAATGACCAGATCCCCCTCGGCAGGACTTCGGCGGACCACATTTTTCTTGGGAGCTGCTCCGATTACCGCCCCTATTTCCATCCTCTTAGCAATAAAATTCTCATCATAAAATTCAACTACCTGACCGGTGGCAAGACCTACCTGGTTTCCATAGGAGCTATAGCCGGCGGCGGCTCCGGTAGTAATCTTGCGTTGAGGCAGTTTCCCAGGCAAAGTATCTTCCACTTTTGCCCTGGGGTCTCCACTGCCGGTAACCCGCATGGCCTGGTAGACATAGGATCTCCCCGATAAAGGATCTCTGATGGCGCCACCCAAACAGGTGGCCGCCCCGCCAAAGGGTTCAATTTCCGTAGGATGGTTATGGGTTTCATTTTTGAACATAACCAGCCATTCTTCCTTTTTACCATCCACATCCACATCCACCACAATACTGCTGGCATTAACTTCCTCTGATTCATCCAAATCCTTAAGCAAACCTTTTTTCTTTAACTCCTTCATCCCCATTAAAGCAATATCCATCAGGGAAAGATCCTTACCCTCCCCGGCATAAACAAATTCCCGGCTTTTCAAATATTCCTGGTAAGCCCTTTCCACCGGCTTATTAAACCGGCCTTGTTCAATATTTACCTCTTCAATTTCCGTCAAAAAAGTTGTATGCCGACAGTGATCAGACCAGTAGGTGTCAATCACTCTTATTTCAGTAATGGTAGGATCTCTTCCCTCCTCATTTTTAAAATATTGCTGACAGAATTCCAAGTCTTCATAACTCATGGCAAGCCCTAAACTTTTCATTAATTCTTCCAATTCCGCCGGAGTTTTAGTAATAAAGCCTTCCAGTACTTCCACATCCCGAGCAGGCTCCACCTCTACTTCTAAACTTTCCGGTTTTTCTAAAGCCGCTTCCCTGGATTCCACCGGATTAATACAATAATTTTTTATTTTTCTAAAATCCGCTTCACTTATATCTCCCTCCAAGATAATTACCTTAGCGGAAGAAACCAGCGGCCGTTCCTTCTGAGTAAGAAGCTGCAGACATTGGGCAGCCGAATCCGCCCGTTGATCATATTGGCCGGGCAAATATTCCATAGCAAACACCCTGGCATTAGCAGGTAATTCCAATTCCTCATCATAGGCATTATCCACAGGAGGTTCAGAAAAGATTGTATTGCGGGCCTGGAAATACTCTTCCTCGCTAATCCCTTGAACATCGTAGCGATTAATAATTCTCACTTTAACAAGCCCGGCAATTCCCAGGTTTTCTTTTAAATCTTTAAACAAATCCCGGGCTTCAATGTCAAAACCGTCCTTCTTTTCCACATAGATTCTTCTTACAGTATTTTTCATATGCCCATGCCTCCTAAAATAAAAATTGAAGGTTAATTAATCAAAAACAAAATCATCTTTACAGTTTCATTGTAACATAATAATATTAATAAGGATATTTAATCTTAATTATAAAATTTATAAGGAGAGATTATAATGAATGTTGATTTTGAACTATACAAGGTTTTTTATTATGTAGCTAAAAACTTGAGCTTTTCAGAGGCTGCAAATTTCCTTTTTATCTCCCAATCCGCAGTCAGCCAAGCCATCAAACTGTTGGAAGAAAAACTGCAAACCAAACTGTTTTTCCGAAATACTAAGCAGGTAAAATTAACCCGGGAAGGTGAAACCTTATTCCAGTATGTGGAACAAGCCTTTAATCTTATTAAAAGCGGTGAGCGGAGCCTAAAGGAACTTAATTATCTGACCAAAGGGGAGGTAAAGATAGGAGCCAGCGATACAATCTGCAAACATCACCTTCTCCCTTATTTTAAAAAATTTAACCAGCTCTATCCCCAAATAAAAATTCAGATCACCAACAGAACCTCCCTCAACTGTATCGAGCTCCTAAAAAAAGGCAACATTGATATGGCAGTAATTAATTTGCCCCAAAAGGAAAACTACAAACACTTAACAGTAGAGAAATTAAAAACCGTCCAAGATGTATTTGTTGCCGGTAAGAATTACCAACACCTAAAGAACCGAACTGTCAGTTTAAAAGAATTAATTACCTATCCAATTTTGGTGCTGGAAAAAAATTCGGTAACCAGGGAATTTTTTGATAATTTACTAGAAAAAAACGGATTAAAAATAACACCAGAAATTGAATTAGGCAGTGTAGACCTCTTAATTGACTTAACCAAAATTGGTTTAGGAATCTCCTTTGTTATCAAGGAATATGTGGAGAAAGAATTGGCCAATCAGGAGCTTTTCATTATTAATTTGAAAGAAAAAATTCCACCCCGCTATTTAGGCATTGTAACTAACAATCATCTTCCTCTCCCTCTGGCTGCCCAAAAATTTGTTGAGCTAATGCATGACAAATCTTCTAACTTCTAACAAAAAAGACCTCAAAAATGAGGTCTTTTACCACTTATTATAACGAATCTTGTTGGGGTTAAAACGATTAGCCGGCTCTTTATGTTCTGCGGGATAGCCCAGAGCAATTAAAGCCACTGGAACCACATGGTCAGGAATACCTAACAATTTGCGCATACCTTCAATCCTCTCTTCCGCAGGATATATTCCCAGCCAAACTGCTCCTAACCCTTTATCCTGAGCTGCAATTAAAATATTTTCCGTGGCCGCGGCACAATCTAAAACCCAATAACCGTCATATTTCTGCTGGTTGAGGTCGCCGCAAACCAGAATAGCTACCGGCGCTTCCTTAAGCATTTGGGAATAAGGATGGAATTTAGGAATTTCATTAAGAATTTGCCGGTCATTAATGACAACAAACTCCCAGGGCTGTTCATTACCTGCAGAGGGGGCACTCATTGCCGCTTCTAATAATTCTTTGATTACCCCATCCGGAACAGGCTCCTGTGTGTACTTACGAATACTTCTTCGGTTAAGAATAGCCTTCATTCTTCCTTCCTCCTTTTTTTAATTTTAAATTTTTTTAATTTTAAATTTTTTATTTTAAATTATTAAAGAAATAATTTGTTTTGCCCATTCTTCCGCTGTTTTTTTGTTTTCATTTCTATTATTCAGCGGATTAAAAAACTCCTTCTCTCCCAGTATTTCATTCCCAGCCAAGGCTTTTCTCATTTCGGCAAAGGTTTTACCCTTTTGTCCCTGACAGCAGCAAAATAGTGCAATCTTCTTTCCTGATAATTTCACGCTGGAAAAAAAGCTTCTTAAAGGAGGCGCATAATTCCAGGCCCAGACCGGGGTACCAATGAATAAAAGGTCATAGTCCTGGGGGTTCTTGGTTAAGCTCTCTAATTTAGGAGATTGTTTAAACAATGATTGCCTACCGCCAACAAAATACTTCAAAAACCCCCGGGAATTAATTTCTGTTTGGGGTTTAAGCTCTAAAAGCTCAGCCCCGATTTTATCCGCTATTACCTCTGCTATAAATTTAGTGTTACCCTCTAAAGAGTAATAAACAACCAATTTTTTTAAAGACTGTCCGGACATTTTATCTAACCTCCTTATATTTATTCCCCTCTCAAAGTAACTAAAACAATTTCCGGCCTGTTATTTATTCTCAGCGGGAATACACTTTCCCCCAGCCCCCCGTTAATAATCATGGTTGTTGTATCCCTGGTATATAATCCATAATCAAAGCCAGGGAAAAATCCCTGTCCCGGAATGACGAGGGCCCCAAGAAAAGGAATCCTTACCTGTCCCCCATGGGTATGTCCTGTCAGGACCAGGTCCAGCTTGTTTTCCACCGCAGAAGGAAAGATATTAGGAGCATGGGCCAACAAAATTTTGGGAGCATTGTTATCCGTATTTTCCAAAGCCTTTTCTAAATCAGCCTTCCTTAAATAAGGATCATCAACCCCAACAATCCAAAGATAAGCCTCACCACGAACATATTTATCCGCCTTGTTTTCCAGGCTGATAACTCCCAGTGGAGCCAGGAGTTCCTTTAAGGAATAACCAGACTGCCATTCATGGTTACCTGGGACAAAATACACCTTTTCGCCACTTAAATTTTCCAATAAATCCTTTATCGGTTCTAAGTTCGGCTTCCTTTTATCAATTAAATCACCCGTAATAGCAACAAAATCAAAATCTTGGGCGTTTATCAGGCGGATAAGTTTCTCCTCTTGCTTCCCATATTTTTTATTATGAAAATCACTTAAATGTAAGATGGTCAACCCCTCAAAAGCAGCCGGCAAATTCTGAATTGAAACAGTATACCTTCTTACAGTAACAAAATTAACCTGAAAATATAGATAGCCCATCAATAACGCCAACACAGCAATAAAAAAAACAAATCCTTTCATTTTTTTATTCTTCAATTAACAGCCCCCTTCTTAGACCCCTTGACAAATAGACACATGGAATATATAAATGCTTTTAAGCAAAACGGATTGTGGCAAATGGTTATGAAATCGACAATCACAGCTATTCCCCTATCTGACCCAAATCAGTGATCAGAAAGTAAAAAAAGAAATCATAAAAACGGAAGGATTAATTGTCAATTTGGGAGCCCAAAGGCCCAATCTTTTTAAACCTCTAAAGCTTTACCGGAAATTATTACCTGGCTGAAAGGTCAAAGCTACCAATTGGTAACAGTATCAGAAATACTTGAGTAAGAAAGCCGGCCTAAACTTAAGCCAATTTTCTTAAAACGAATCATCTAAACTAAAAATTCTAGTTCTTCTGCTCCCAGCACTTTCTATTATCTCTTTAACCCGTTTAACTTTTTCCGGATCCTCATTTTCCAAATCCTGCCCTTGGTTAAGTTTTACTAAAATCCTATCCAAGTCAGCATAGGTCAATCCCAGAGCAGCCTCATCCGTCACCCCGGGCAGTAAATCGGGGGAAGGCGGTTTTTTGATTATTTTGTCCGGAACTTGCAGTTCTTTAGCCAATTCATAGACTTGGTACTTATATAAGTGAATAATCGGTTCAAGGTCGACCGCCTCATCTCCCCATTTTACATAAAAACCGGTCTCCAATTCTGTCTTATTGGTAGTGCCAACCACTGCATAACCTCTCTTCTCTGCTTCCAGATACAAGTAGCACATTCTTATTCTGTGTTTAACCCTATAATAAGCCCTATCTTTTAAAAACTGAGGATTATCGGTGGGATTTAGATTATTAAGGTATACCTCAGAATTGCCGTAAACATTCCAGCGTTTGCTCACAACTCTTTTCTTAAACTGATAGGGCAGAAAAAAATAATTGTTTTCCATGGAATAAACTCCCATGGTCTTTAGAGTAGGAGTTATTGATCTAATTTTATATTTAATCCCTAAAAAGTCACAGACTAGTTTGGAGTCTAAAAGGGTTTCGGGAGCTGAATCCCTTTCCGGCAGTAAAAGACCAAAGACCTTATCTTTACCTAAAGCTTCAACGCATAAAGCTCCCACAACCGCCGAATCTATCCCCCCGCTTATTCCCACTAAAGCCCCCCTATAATTATTTTGGGAAATTATTTTTCTGATAAATTGAACTATTTTCTCCTTCATCATGTCATCCCCTTTTGCTTTATTATACCCCTTATCTTTTCCGGCCAAAATCAATTTTTGCAACTTAAAAAACGAATTAATATCTAAACACTGCAATTTTAAATACCAAGGAAAGGGGGTAAATATTACTTTAAAGAGTTTAAATAAATTTTTGCAGCTCACCCAATTAGATTAAGAAAGGAGTAAAAAAAAAATGAAAATGTGGGAAGAGTTTAAAGAATTTGCCATGAAGGGAAGCGTTCTGGACCTGGCTATTGGGGTAATTATAGGCGGGGCCTTCGG
>DUMD01000200.1 GCA_012840065.1 Clostridia bacterium | reverse complement strand
CTTGGAATTTATCACTAGAGTTAGAAAACCTCTTTCCAGAAGAAGAGCAGAATATATTAAGTTTCTTACAAGAAATAGAAAAAATAAACGCAGAAAAAACAAGTCTGGTGTTTTCTAAACCGGCTTATCTTTTGAGTCCTCTGGAAAGGGCAGCTTTAGAAATGAAAACTAGATTAACTAAACCTAAACTTTATAAATACCGTTTTAAAACTGCTTCTGATGTATTAGGGTCCTTCTTTAAGGAGGAAAGATTAAAAACAATTTTTCATACTGTCGTTCCTTGGGAAAGGGCATCTTTTCTTCAATTAGCCCAACGTTGGACTGCTTTTTTAAAAAGAGGGCTTTATTATCCTAAAGGCGGATATCAGGCATTAGCTAATTGCTTTGTAGATGGTTTTTTAAACCAGGGAGGGCAACTAATTCTAAATAGCCAGGTAGCTAAAATTCTGCTGCAGGGAGAAAAAGCTGTTGGAGTGGAGCTGACTGACGGGACAAAGATTAGTACTGACAAAGTAGTGGCAGGATGTGACCTAAGGGAAACCTTGGAAGTCTTGGTGGGAAAAGAGCATTTTCCTGAAGAATATTTCAATTCTTTAGCGGTTAAAAAATTATCTTCTTCAGCCTTTTATGTATATCTAGGGGTAAGCATACCTGAAGATAGGATTCCCTTTTCTCGGGCTGTGTTATGTTCAGTAAATAATATTGAACAGTTCAGCGGCCACCTTGAAGACGGCGAAACATGTCCTGTTTTTATTGATATTCCTAATAAATATGATCCAGACATGGCTGCAGGAGGGAATAGTATTATTATTTTATCTGTTCCTGCTTCTGTTTCCGATTTAAATAATTGGGGAATAAATGGAACAGGTTTGTCTGGGAAAAAATATAATGTTCTCAAAGCTGAAATTGCAGATAAACTTATTGAACGTTGTGAAAAGCTTATTCCTGGGCTTAAAGAGAGAATTGTGGTAAAAACTGTAGCTACCCCATATACTTTCCAAAGTTGTACTTCTAATCAGAATGGGGCTGCTTTTGGTTGGGCTGAATTACCGGGAGAATTAGAAAGACCTGGTCAAGTAAGTCCTATAAAAAATTTATATTTTGTCGGACATTGGACTTATCCTGGTGGAGGTATTCCTTCTGTTGTTGAATCAGGAATGGTTTTAGCAAACTTAATTGCTAATGAAAAAATATAAGTAGCAGTTATTTTAAAACTTTTATTTTCTTTGATAGTCAAGGACTTTTATTTTTTCCGGGAAACCGTTTTTGACTTCTAATATTTCCAGTTTTGTATTGGAACCTTGAAAGATACTACCTGGCTTTATTTCTTCTCCTGCTGCCAATTTTACAATAATCTCTCCGATGGAAGCTGCTGTTTCTTCGGGAAGCTGAAGACCTATTAAGTTGTTGGCAGTAGTGATGGGAGTTTTTCCATCTATAATACATTCATCCATCCAATTTTCAGCACATTCTTCAACATTTTCTATCCGGGAAACAAATAAAAATTTTCTAATGGCAAACAAGCCTGCTATAGAAAGTACACCTATAGCGGTTTCATAAGCACTGGTATAATAAATCAGCATTTTTCTTGCTACGGCAAAAAGGATTACTTCGATTACACTTCCAGGAGTGTGTTTGACAAGCATTATAGCAAGTTCTAAACCAATAACCAGGAGAAGGGCATGGGACAATAATTCATGAAAAAAATCATAAGACTTACTAGGATCGGGAGTAGTTAATATAGTATAAAAAATGCGTAATAAGTCGTAACTACTTACTATCACAGTGATGAGGATAAAGATTGCTAAAAGGGTTTCAACCACTTTTATTGCTTTTATCAAATGTTTAGTAGGTTTTTCCATTATATACCTCCTTAGACTAGGATTCCAGTTTGATATTTTATTAGTTATTCCATTTGTTTTTAATATTTCCTGTTCAATAGAAATAAAACTTAAGCACAAAAAATTAAGGTCTCATCAGAGACCTTAATTTTTGCGGAATAGTCCTTAGGTTTATTAATAGAATCTTTTAGATTCTTTGAATTCGTAGACGTTTCTTAATGCTTCTCCAAAACGTTGATAGTGGACAACTTCCCGTTCTCGCAAGAAACGCAAGGCATCTATTACACCCGGATCATCGCTTAAATTGATCAGCCATTCATAGGTTGATCTTGCTTTTTGTTCGGCAGCCATATCTTCATGCAGGTCGGTAACAGGGTCTCCTGTAGCTTGAATGTAAGCTGCTGTCCAGGGAACGCCGTTGGCATCGGTGTAGAACAAAGCCCGGTCGTGTTGAGCGTAATGACCGCCTAAACCTGCTTGTTTTATTTCTTCCAGAGAAGCATTTTTTAGTAATTTATAAACCATGGTGGCAATTATTTCTAGGTGGGCAAGTTCTTCTGTGCCTATATCGGTAAGTAGGCCTTTGGCCATGGCGGTAGGCATGGTATAGCGTTGATTTAAATATCTTAAGGCAGCGGAAAGTTCGCCATCCGGTCCGCCGTATTGGGTGATAAGATATTTAGCCATTCTGACGTCGGGTTTATATACTCTAACTGGGTATTGGAGTTTCTTTTCATAGATCCACATGCACTAATCCCTCCTTAATAAATCATTTCCCAGGGCCATGGACCCTCGATCCACTGCCAGGGGAATTTTGACGGCTGATCTGGTGTTATTGGACCGTAAAATTGCTCGTAGCGTTCCTTTACTTCTTTCATTTTACAAACAAGGGCGTTGTAATGCTCTAAAGCTCTTTTATCACAGGGATGGGTGTCCAGATAAAGATGAAGGTCTACTATGGCAAACTGAAGGGCTTGAAGCTCTTCCAACATTTGAGCTTTTCTTCTATCCATGAATTACACCTCCGTTAATATTTTCTCCTGGGCAGATAGGGCCTGTAAAGTTCTGGGAATAATGTACCTTTTCTCAGTGCTTCTTTTGGCTGATATAATTGGGTCGGGGGTTGCTGATAGGGGACGTATCCTTCTGCAAGTAGGGGACAGGCTGGCATAAATGGCGGAATGGAATATGGACAATATTCTTCCGGTTTAGGGCAGGAAGCTTCGTAAGTTGGTTGCTGCAGGGCTTTGTAGTAGTTGCATCCAGGATCACAATCTGCTTGATATTGTTCAGCTCCATAGACTGGTAGTTGATAATTTTCTGTGCCATAAACTGGATAGTTTTTATTGTTATACATTGAAGATCCTCCTTTTTCTTAATGTTAAAAAGGTTTGGTTCCATAGTATAATATTCAAGAAAGTTAAAAAATTTTACAGTTATGATGAATATTTTTCATATTCGCGCATAAAATAATATTTTAATTAATTATTTAGAGTTTTAAATTGAAAAGATATTAAAACATTTTTAAAAACAGGCAGTTAAAGTTTTGTTGGAAGCAGAAATGCAGAAGTAATGCAAATAATGTTATTTTTGAGAAAATTAGGTTTTATTTTGCAGACAGCTTAGCCTAATTGTGGTAAAATATCTATAATTTAAGGGTCGAGGAGGTATTAGGCATGAGTGTTGAAAGAGAATTGCAAATTGTTGTTTTGAATGTAAAAGGACAAGAGTTTGGTATTCCGATTGTGAATGTGCAAGAAATTATCAGACTCGTTCCTGTAACAAAACTACCCAATAGTTCTCAATTTGTAGAAGGAATTATTAATTTAAGAGGTAAAGTTATTCCTATAGTTGATTTGAGAAAACGTTTTGGTTCTTTGGACCCGGAGACAGAGGAACAATGCCGGATTGTTGTGGTTAATCCTAATGAACAGGTGGTTGGACTCATCGTGGATGGGGTTTCGGAAGTACTAAAAATTCCTGTTTCGAATATTGATCCTCCGCCAGCTGCTGTTAAAGAAGGAGCGGATTTTATCACGGGGATTGGTAAGGTAGGAGAAAGATTGCTCATTCTTCTCGATATTAATAGATTATTTTCAACCGATGAAGTAGTGGATTTAACGAATTTAGTTGCAGTTGCCCAAGAATAATGAAAAAATAACAATAAATTTTTAAGGATAAGAAAAACCTTGCTTTCTTATCCTTTTTTATATTGTTTTATATTGCTTTTAAAGGAAATAATAAATTTAAAAAGAATGTAAATTTTAATTGTTTTTTTATTTGTAAAGCATAGGGGGAGGAAAATTTGAAAATAAAGGGAGTAAGTTTTGATTTTTGGAGTACATTGTTTGTCCTGACTGACGAGAAAAAAACTTGGCTGGTGGTAAAGGAGAGGATGTTAAAGATATTTAGCGAATATGGGATTAGCTTAGAAGGGGAAAAACTATTGGACTGTTTTAGGGAGGCAATGGCAATTTGTCTTGATAAGCAGGAAAATCATGGACTTGAATTTGATCCAGAAGAACAATTACAATATATTTTGGCCAGGCTTGGAATTAAATTTAACAAAGAGATGTTTGAAAGTTTATATTTGGCTTATACCACTACCCTGCTTGATGTTCCACCTAAGCTTATGGATGGAGCTGTTCAGGTTATAAATGAACTTGCCGGTTTATTTTCTTTAGCTTTGATTTGTAATACCGGCCGGACTCCGGGTAAAGTAATTAGACAACTTATGAAAAGAAACGGAATCTTTGAACAGTTTGAAGTAGTGCATTTTTCCAACGAGTTGGGGATTGCCAAACCAAACCCGGAGATTTTTCGAAAGACTTTAGCTAAACTTAATCTTTCGGCCCAAGAAGTTGTTCATATTGGGGATAATCCTCTTACAGATGTTTGGGGAGCTAAATCTGTAGGAATGAGGGCGATTTGGTTTAACTGGCGAAAAGAAGAAAAACAGGTGGACTGTGATTTGGAAATCGATTCCCTTTGGGGATTGAAAGATAAAATTCTTAATTTAGCCTAGGTTTTTTTAATCAGATTAGTAGGAGGTTTAAACATGAAAAAAGTTTTCTCTAATATTTTGCAGGCAATTGGCGAAACACCTTTAGTAGAGCTGCAAAGATTGACCGGACCTGAAGATGCCCGGGTTTTAGTAAAGGTGGAGGCTTTAAATCCCGGCGGCAGTATCAAATCCAGGTCTGCTTTTGCTATGATCGAGGCTGCTGAAAAAGCTGGCCTTTTGAAACCCGATTCTATTATTGTAGAACCTACTAGCGGCAATCAGGGTATTGGCTTAGCAATGGTGGGAGCGGTAAAAGGTTATCGAGTAAAAATTATTATGCCTGACTCCGTAAGCAAGGAAAGAAGAAAATTAATTCAGCATTATGGGGCTGAATTAATATTAATTCCGGACAAGGGAGATATAGGAAAAACAATTGATACTTGTATTAAAACTGCTTTAAAAATGGCTGAAGAGGATAACCGAGTTTTTATTCCCCAGCAGTTCGAAAACCCTAATAATGTACTAATGCATAAGAGGACCACGGCAAGGGAAATATTGGAACAGGTGGATGGCAAAATTGATGCTTTTTGCTGTGGGATAGGAACGGGTGGAACCATAACAGGGATAGGTGAAGTCTTAAAAGAAGCTAATCCGGAAACATTGGTTGTGGCTTTAGAACCAACTAATGCTGCTATTCTTTCTGGTGGAACAATAGGCAACCATGAGCAGCAAGGAATAGGTGATGGTTTGATTCCTCCTATTTTAAATACTGAAATTATTGATGAGATAATTACGGTCACTGATGAAGAGGCAATAAATACAGCCAGAAGATTGGCTAAAGAAGAAGGACTAATGGTGGGAGTTTCCAGCGGGACCAATGTTTATGGGGCTCTCCAGCTGGCTAAAAGATTGGGTAAAGGCAAGACCGTTGTTACTATTCTTCCGGATACTGCTGAAAGGTACTATAGTACTCCTTTATTTCAGGACTAATAGCAGCCGCCTTTTTAGGCGGCTGTAATTTTTAAAAAATATTTTGCAGATTTACCCTTTCTTTTTCTGGAATATGTCTGATTAAAAATTTTAAGGCTGATAGTTCCGCTAAAGACAAACTATATTCTTGGTTATTAATATATTGAGTTAACCTGGCCACAGCTAAATCCAGTTGGTCTATTTCCTGATGATCAATTAACGGGGCCCAGTTTTTTTTGGTTTTATCCCAGATTTCCCAGGTGTTATTGAGTATTTCACTGGCTTGTACCCAGTTTTTTCTAGTTAAGGCCTCTTCTAATTTTTCAAAATTGGCGGCAAGCATTTCGGAGCTTGCTGTTAAATAGTTTTCCATCCAAAAACCGGTTCCAAGGATAATGATAACAATAATTAAGATTAAAGCGATTACTTTCACTTCGACCACCTGCCTATTTTCCTTTAAGTTGATAAAAAATTTTGCCTTTACTATCCAAGCTGGCAAAGAAAACTTCTTTTATATTTTCTACGCCCTTTTTTTTGAAATAGTTTATTAGCCAATCAGAGGACAAATCAGTTTTTGCCAGGTTTTTGTAGTTTATTTTTCCATCCATAATCAGGGTGATTGGAAGCCCTTCATAAGCTGTAGGTACTTTCATATCTTCAGGGGTGAGGGCTCTTTTCTGAGATTTAGGAATAACACTGATTTGGCCGCAGGTTTCTAAAATGGCAAACTCAACATCGCTAACATCAGTAATATTATGAAGCCTTAATTGTTCTAATAAATCATTTAAATTACATCTGGTTTTTTTTAAAGCAGATTCTATTATTTTTCCGTTTTCGATTAAGACTGTAGGCATTCCGCAGATAATACTGCGTGCTTTCTCGCTTTTTAGGGTAAGATAGGAGAGAACCAGCTGTGCTAAGAGCAGGGTGAGGATAGGAATAATTCCACTTAGCAATGGTATTCCTACATTACCCATTGGTACAGCTGCAAGGTCGGCCATCATAATTGCAATTACTAATTCGAAGGGTTGAAGTTCTCCGATTTGCCTTTTACCCATAATTCTCATAGCGATAACTACAAAGCTGTATAAAATAAGTACTCTAATGAAAGTAATCAGCATTTGAGTTTGTAACCTCCTCAAATTTAATCCTAAATATAATGTAACCGAAGAAGAGGGATTTTATTTTTTTGGATTTGAAGGAAGATTATACTTTTCGTTTTAATTGTTAAAGTGGTTTATAATTTTAATTAAGTAAGCTCAGGGAGTGGTCATTCTATGGAATTGGTAAAGATAAAAGGTCAGACCTATTACATTCCCGGTCCTACCAATGTCGGAGTCTATTCATTTCGGAACGGTTTTTGTGCTCTTATTGATAGTGGTGCTGATAATGGGGCGGGGAAAAAAGTAATAGAGGTTTTAGAACAGCATAATCTAAAAGTAAAATATATTTTGCATACTCATAATCATCCTGATCACTGCGGTGCAGACCATTATATCCGTTCTGTTCATACAGGAACCCTTATTTGTGCATCTCCTTTAAGTAAAATATTTTTAGAAAATACTCAGTTGCAACCTTTTTCTATTTATGGTTCGGCTCCTTTAAGAGATTTAAATGGGAAGATGCTGAAGGGAAAGGATTTGAAAATTGATTTTGAATTATCCATGCCTATTACTGATTGTGGTGGGAAAAAATTTTCTATTCTAGCTTTACCCGGCCACAGTCTTGATCAAGTAGGTATTGTTACTCCTGATGGAGTAGCTTTTGTTGGAGATGCTCTTTTTAGCCCCGAAATTATTGAAAAATATACTTTTCCCTTCTGTGTTAGTGTGGAGGAACAATTAAAATCTCTCGATAGGCTGGGTGAAGAGGTATTTGCTGGTTATGTCTTAGGTCATAGTCAACAGGTCTGGGAAAGGGCAGAAGAATTAATCGAACTTAATCGGGAAAACCTTATCAAACATCTAAATTTAATAAAAGAATTTTTGTTTGAACCCCTTTCCCGGGAAGATTTGGTGGAAAAAATTATCCAGTACCATGCTCTGGATATTCCGGACTTAGA
The DNA here is from genome assembly GCA_012840065.1 of Clostridia bacterium. GTDB lineage: Bacteria > Bacillota > DUMD01 > DUMD01 > DUMD01 > DUMD01. The sequence continues at coordinate 1,558 of DUMD01000200.1, read as the reverse complement.
ACAATATTTCATTACTTTGGCAAGTACGGGGGCTTTTATTTCTTATCTTTACAATAAGGGAGAAATAAAATGTGAAATTTTAGAGGGTAAGCTCTATTTCTATAGTTAATTTGAGCAGGAGAAAGATTTAAAATTAGTGGAAATTTTATTAAACAGCCTAGGCTGTTTTTTTTATAAAAAGTTGAGAATATGTCACAAATTTGGTTGGCAAAGTGTTGTATAGATAGAGGATGAGCTGCAGCTCAATAATCTAGGATAGGAAGGGAGGAGGTGGAGGCAATTTCCTTCTCCGGTTCAGATGGAAAAGTACTTAGTTTTAAAGAATTGTTTGAGCATTTCTATCCCCGGGTAATTAGTCAGCTGAGTTATTTAGTTGATGATTGGCAGGTTACTGAGGATTTAGCCCAGGAAACTTTTATAAAACTTTATCAGCTTCCACCTTCTCAACTAACAAATCCTGGGGGGTGGTTGGCCAAAGTGGCCCAGAATCTTGCTTATAACTATTTACGAGGTCAAAAAAAGAGGTGGCAGAGGGAATTGAATAGTCAACTGAAAAATGTTTATCCGCTAGTTTCTCTGGAGGAATTTGTGGATAGAAAACAACAGGTAGAGGAAGTGCGAGCAGTGTTAGATTTGCTGTCTGAACGGGATCGTACCTGCCTTATTCTTAAGTTTTCTGGTTATAGTTACAGTGAAATTGCCCGAGCGGTTAATGTTGATAAGAATTCTTTAGGCACTGTTTTAGCCAGGGCACAAAGGAAGTTTAAAAAAATTTATCTTCAGCAGAAAGGAAGTGAAGGGGATGTGTTATGAGGAAGGTGTACTCCAAGCTTTTCTGGACGGCGAATTGGAGGAGGGAAAAAGAAGGGAGATAAAAGAACACCTGGAAGTTTGTTCCCGTTGTCAGAATATTTATCAAGAATTAAAGGATAATGATGTTTTTGTTGCAGAAAAACTTGGTGGGTTTAAGCGAGCTTTTAGGAAAAATGAAGTTGAACTTAAAGATAGTTGGAATAAGTTTCTAATAAAGGCAAGTCGAGTAGATTCTAATAAGAGGAGGATAATAATGAAAAAGTGGAAAAAACCATTGATTGCCGGAGTTGCCGGTTTAGTAATATTAACTTCTTTAACCTTCAGCCCGGTACAGGGTATAGCTTCAGACTTGTTGAAGGTTTTTAGGGTAAGTAAGCTGGAAACTGTAAATCTTACTCTGGATGATTTGACGGAAATTAGAAATGCTTTATCATCTCAAGAGGGAAAAATTGATTTAGCCAGTTTGGGAAAGGCTGAGGTGGTGGGAAATAGAGAAAATATTGCAAGCTATGAAGGGGAAGAAGCCTGGAATCAGTTGAAAAATATTTCTGATTTTAAAGTGAAATTACCCTATTATCTTCCGGAAAGTATAAAGACTGGCAGCAGGACAGGAGGCAGCGGAAATAGTATAATTGGAATAATTGATGAAAACGGTGAATTTATTCCTCAGACAGAAGGAGAAAATACCAGCCAATTTAGGGCTTTTGTCGAGGATGGATTTGCTATAAACTTTGATTTAAATGTT
>DUMD01000199.1 GCA_012840065.1 Clostridia bacterium | reverse complement strand
AATCTTTTCCCAACCTGATCGGCAATTTCCGCAGTAACCCGAAGGAGAAGAACATCCTTGCCATTTACTTTTTTCCAGTCATATATATCAACATCTTGTCCACTTAATTTAACTGTTTCTACCTGCAATGTTTCCTCTGTATCACCAATCCCTTTAAAAATCAAATCGCTACCTATTAAAGTCACAAAGCTTATCTTATTCACAACCAGCTTTGTCGGTGTAATCTGTTCAATACCGGGTTGGGATAAATAAGTAAAAAGATATTCCGCACTGCCCCCGTCAGGGTTAATAACCTTGACCGTAGTGGCACCTACTTGGCCGGGAGGGGTCACGGCCTTAATTTCTGTACTGCTAATAACCCGTACATTCACCGCTGCTTGCCCACCAATTTCCACCCGAGCTCCCGTTCTAAAATCCTTACCTGTTATGGTAATTTCCACTCCGCCTAAACGACTCCCTGAACCCGGGCTAACCCCTTCAATGACAGGTTTGCTAATAAAAGGAAGAACTTTAAATTTATTACTGCATTCTGCTCTTCCGTAGGGGTTTTCTACAGTAACCTTATACTCCCCTTCCACAGTTATTTTGGGAATTTTAATGATAATTTCCCGGTCAGTTATAGAAAGAATCTCAGCCATATAAGTATCGCCAATAAGAACTCTGGTATTGCTTTTTAAATAGTCCTCCAGGCTAGTATAACCTTGGGGAGTTTCTGTCAAATATTGGGCAAAATTACGTCCCGTAATTACAGCTTCAATTTCTTCCCCAACAGTCATGTTATCAGGGGTAATTAAATCAGCAACCAATTCACCTTCCCGATAAATGTATCCGTAGTAGAAGGGTGACCTTCCCCCGTCCGGATTTTCCACCCAAACTGGAACCAGACCCGTTTGGGCCGCTGGAGGAACCTGCACTGGAATGATTGTCTTGCCGTTTTCCAATTTTAGATGACCAATATTTTCCTTGGGAACTTGAGTACTTCCAAAATATACCTTTATTCTATTGGATTGGGAATCGCTAAACCCTTCTCCCTCAATATAAACTTGATTTCCGCCGGAGAGAGGACCAAAATTCTGCCCGGTAATTGAATCATAAACCTTATTTATTACCGGCGATGAAGGGGGAGTTTTGAATCTAACCGCCCCTGACAAAGTAATCAATTCTTCAAAATCGTCCCCATATTTAACATACATATTGAAATCAGCATCAACATTCCAGAAGGATTCCGGAACAGAAAAATAGTCTTTTAATTTGGTCGTCGCTGTAATCTGGCTAACCGTTCCGCTTTCGGGGAAATATGAAAATTGACTATTGTCTAATTCCATTTCAGCCAATTGACCGTTGGGCTGCAAACGGGATATAACTATTCTTACTTCCTTTACTTCATTCTCAGTGCTGGCACTCGGATTAGGTTTGTTAGCCAAATTGGTTACATAAATGAGAATATTTTCAACCCGATCAATCCAAAATTCAGATGGAACAAGACCGGTTATGTTAACCAGTTTATCCTTATATTTAAAGCCTCCAGGCATGTAAGCAGTACCGCCGTCACTGTTTTCCACATAGACATCAACTATGCCTAAATTATTGGCAGGAGCTACAACAACAAGTTTATCCGGTAAGGAAGAAATGACTTCACCATATTTATCGCCAAATCTTACCTTTACATTTCCTAAATCCATAAATTGGCTACCTTCAATGGTTACTTTTGTACCGCCGGAGATAGGGCCAATATTGGGGGAAATTTTGGTAATTGTTGGATTGCTGTGTTGAGAAAGAAAGGTAAAAGCTCCTATCTTTGTATATTTATCTTTCGGATCGCCTGGATTAGCCACGGTTAAATTCAAAGCATGTCCGGTTGGGTAGGAACCCTTTGGTATTACGGCCTTAATTGTACCGCTGGTAACTTCTTTAACTGTTAAGGGATATTTATCATCCAACATTAACGTTAAGCCGGGAGCAAAATTTTCACCGGTAATAAATACCTCTAACCCTCCATCAGGAATTTCATCAACAATCCACTGCCAGGGGTTAATTGAGCTAATATAGGGAGTACTATAATAGGTAAAGTAATCATCTGCAATTGCTTCCTGGCCATCATAGGGATTAATCACCTTTATCTGCTTTGCTCCCAGAGGCTCACTGCCTATCCCGGGAGTAGTAAGTGTGATTTTGGTAATAACCTCATTCCCTTCTATCCTGGTTTCTACCTTCTCTTTTATTGCTTCATGGCTGCCTATCATCACAACTACTTCTTTTTGAATTTCCTTACCTTCAATAATAAGCCTGGTACCGCCGTATTTGCTTCCTTCTAAACTTCCCCCACCCTCCTTAACTACACTGATAATCTGGGGCTGGCTTAAGCGATATCTAAAATATTTATTTTCTTCACTGGGCTGGGTTGTGACAGTTCCCCCATCTTTATTGGTAACGGTAATCCCAAGGACAGTACCTACTTCAGACATAGGAACGGCCGGAGTATAAACAACTATTCTTTTACCTGCTGCATCAACTAGAGGGGTAAGACCGTTTCTATTTCCAAATTTAACAGTAACCCCGCTGGGGTCAAAATTTTCACCTTCTATAATTACATAAGTTCCTCCAAAACCAGGTCCTTCTAAAGGAGTAACATTACTAACCTGGGGATTGCTGATATATTGAAAAGAAATGTCATCATTACTTCTTCGAACAACGCTTCCGCCTTTAGAATATTCCAGAACAACTTTATAAGTACCCCATTTATCCTGTTCAGGAATAACACAAGTTATCCTATTATCCGTATTCTGAACAATACCTGCTGTTTTATTTCCTATCTTAACTGTTAAAGTTTCCCCTTCCTCAGGTAAAAGGTTTACCCCGTTTATCGTTAAGATAGAACCACTACTAACCTGGTTCATTTTTATAGAAGTGGGTGATACACTTGTAATAACAGGTACACCGGCTGCATAAGCCTGCTGGTATACCCAATTGCTTGCCGTTTTAAAATAGGGAATAAGTATGCTAAAAATTAACAACCAAACCAATACTTTAAACCAAGAGTTTATTTTTTTCTTCATTTCTCCACCCCTTAACCAGTAAATTATTTTTTATACTAAGCCCTGTTTTTGGGTCTAATTTCCCAAATTAATTTATCGACAGGTACCCGGTTTTAGCTTAAGGGCAAATTCGCTCACTTGCTTTTAATAGGTCAAACTAACTTAAAAATTGGGGCTTTTTTATCCTTTTCAAACCATTTTTATCTTTCATAAAAAAAGTTGCTGATAAAATCAGCAACTTCCAAACATTAACCAGATATTACTTCCTTGGAAAGGCAAATTTGACACTTCATCCCTCCCACCAACTGGAAAATAAGGTATAAAATTTTTATTTTTCCTTCTATTTTTTCTATCAAGGTTATTCTTTCAATTGTCCTCTTATCTATGCTAAAACTATTGATCACATTCGCTGTTTTAAAAATCAAATCCCCGTCCTTTTCCACCAGGTCAATACAGAGCAGAGAAGAGTAAACCTTATTTTTTCCCACTAGAGAAACCTGGAGAAAAGGCATTACTCCTTCAATTCCCTGCTGTTTAAAATTCTCCTTTTCCCTGGTTAGAAATTCAGTAAAAATAGTTTTTGCCTTCTCCAAACTAATTTCCTGTTCCCAAGCCAAATCCTTTCCCCCTAACATCGCACAATTCACAAATTTTTCAGCTTACTTCCGGTTAAAGTAAATGACTTTAATCCCATCCTCAGGAAGTAAGTCTTTGGGGCCGGCATTAACCTTTTTTTTAATTAAAGGAAGATATTCAGGATTTATTTCTATTCCAATCGAGTTCCGTTGTAATTTTTTAGCTGCTAGCATAGTAGTTCCGCTACCTAAAAAAGGATCTAAAACCGTATCCCCAACAAAACTAAACATTTTTATCAAACGTTTAGGAAGCTCCTCCGGAAACATGGCGATATGACTGTTTTGCCGTACCCCGGGAAAATCCCAAATCTGACTAAAATAGGGGATCCATTCCGTATCCCGGTCCAACTTGCTTAATTGTTTGATTTTCTTACTGATCTTCCTGGGACGGTCGGAGTATTTTTTAAAAACTAAAATATACTCAATATCGTTTTGAATAATCCCATTAGGAGGCATCAAATAACTACCCATAATGTTTTTTGATCCCCCTGAAGCAGTGGCATTTCCTATTTTGCGCCAGATAATTGTGTTCATATAATCCAGGCCATTCTTTTCACAGAAACGAATTATTTCTGCATGGACAGGAAGAACCTTATATCTGCCGTATTCTTTAGTCGAGGTAAAAACATCTCCAATATTTATACATAACCTGCCCTGAGGAAGGAGCAAACGAATACATTCTTTCCAAACCTGGTTTAACTCCTCTAAATATTGTTCATAACTGTGGTAATATCCTATCTGTTCCATTACATTACCATAGTTTTTCTTATTCCAATAAGGAGGAGAAGTAACAACCAGTTGTATGGTTTCATCAGGTATGGTTTTAAGAACATCCCTTGCATCCCCTATATAAATTAAATGTTCAGTCTTAATCTCCATCTTCCAACTAAGACCCCTTCCCTTAGGTACTTAATATATTTTATCATATTCTCCCATCTATTGGAAAGAAAGGATTTCTCTCTTATAGTTCAAGTTGAGTCTTCTCTCCTCTTCCCCTCTGCAGATGCTCATATAATGGTTATATTCAAAACAAACTAAATTGCTCACAAAAGGATAAACTGCTTCCATCTGCTTTTTAATAGTGTTAATATCTCCCGGTTTTGCTGCAAAAGAAAGGCTATCAATTGGATAACCATGATACTGTTCAAAAATCTCCAGATCACCCCAAAGTTCTAACCCAGCTTTCTGACAAGCTTTTCTCATTTCTGCAAAAAATATTTTAGACTGTTCAATGGTAACCCGCTTACAGCCTACCCCATCCTGGAGCATAACCAAATCTAATAAAGAATTCTTCAAAAACTGATACCAAACCCGACCAAACCAGGCCAGATTCACCTGGGAACTGAAAAAGGGCGCTATGGACACTGGCTTAGTAGCATCATAGCTTTTGCAACACTTAGCCATACTCCGAAAAAACCAAGCAAGTCTTCTTCTTTGGCACCAGGAAAGATAAGGTAAGTTGCCTAGTTCATGGGGAATGTACCAACCCCTGAAACTGGGATGCTTGCCGTAAAGCCTGGTTAATTCCTCAATAACAAACTGATTGCGTTTTAATTCCGCTCGCAAATATTTGATGTTTTTATAGTTAGACCACCAATCCTTATTAAGATAAAGTCCTAGGAAAATATTTATTTTATGCCGCTCTGCTGCAGCCATAATAGAATCAAGAAGGTTATAACTATGGGAAAACCAACTCAGTTTAGATGGATAGTAAGCCCTCTCACCTCCCCCTGTATATTGGACAATAACTATTTCCATTTTTAGTCTTTTTAAGTCCCTAAACTCTTTATTCCACAACAATTCAGACCAGGAAGTCAATCCTAAATCCGGCTGTAAAAACGTCCCTGTAAAAAAAGGTTTTTTTTCCACTGTTCATTACCCCCGAACTTTAAACTAACTTCTCAATTGTTCATACACAATCAACTGATTATAAACCTTTAGTTCCGCCGGTCCCCGCCAACTAATCCGATAATTAACCTTATTCTCTCTGTCTATCCCGGTTAAAAGCACTTTTCTCTTGCCTAAAGAACCAAAAGCAGCATAAGAAGTAGGATCAACGGGAACCCATCCCCTGCCTAAAAAATAAATTTCCACCCAGGCATGCCCCGGATAATATCTGCCATCTTCAGAACGGAGAATAATACCACCATCAGAAGTAAAAAACCTTTCTTCATATTTTTCTTTCTCCATAACTTCTTCCCCGGTTAGATGGCGAGCCGGTATACCGGAAGCTCTAAGAAGGGCCACCATTAAACAGGCATAATCATCACAAACCCCTTCCTTTGTTCTTAAAGCATTTAAAGCACCTTGATTAGCGTTTTCTCCCATTTTGTAATTAAGATTGGTGCTAACAAAACTATAAACCGCCTTCGCTTTTTCCAGCTGGTTAGTTTTATCCTCCGTAATCCTTGCCGCTTCTGCAATTATTTCCGGATGATCACTTTCTATCCCCGGAGAAGGTTGGAGATAAATTTTTATCTCCTGGGGCAAATCCTGTCTTTTAGGCTCTAAATCCAAGCTGCCAAGACCATGATCAACAGGTTTAAGCTGATATTGGGAAATTACAGTAATTATCTTTTCTTCCCCAGGAGCAAGGGTACCCAGTCTAAATTTAGCTTTTCTATTCCCTTTTGCATTTACAAAAACCTGATCAGGGAAAGGATTAATCTCCAGATTAACTAAATTAGAATATTGGCATTTATCCTTTTCTTGGTTTTTGGGAAGAGCAATTTCTAACACAACACCCTCGGCTTTATTTTTTAGATCCGGATTAACAACCCGGTATTGGCTTACTAAGTCATAACAGGAAGTATTACTCTTAGAAAAATTGACTATTTCCCCAGTCAAACCAAGATCACTGCAGGCAAAGGACAAAATTACAAGAAGTATAATTATGAACCGAAAACGAACATTGCCCATTTGCCACCTTCCTTTCTCCCAGCTTTCCTACCCAATCTCCTATTAAATCTTATTTATCCTTTTTCCCATATATGTAATAAAAAATAGGGGCAGTACCCCTATTTCCTAAACCGTTCATTAATAAGCTCTTAAGGATAAAAAACAATTATTCCCCATCACCTTACCAATAATTTTAAAGGCAGCATTGTTTCTTCAATGCTGCCTAACTCATCCTGCAAACTTTAACCTTAGCAATTCGTTTTCCATCTACTTTTTCAATCTTAAATATCAAATTGTTGAATTCCAAAGTCGGTTTTTCCTCTTTTTGAGGTATTCTTCCCAGCTGCCCAATCAAAAAACCGCTTAAAGTATCGTATTCATCGGTTGGCAATCGGGTTTGAAGATAATCCGCAACCATATCAAGACTTGTAGAACCATTTATCATAAAAGTTGTTTCATCCATTTTTTCAATTTCCTTTACTATCTCTTCATCTTCATCAAAGATATTGCCAACGATTTCTTCAACCAAGTCTTCCAAAGTTACAATTCCTGCAGTTCCACCATATTCGTCAATAATCACCGCCAAATGGACCTTGTTTTGCTGAAGTTCTTTAAAGAGTTCATCGGCCCTTTTGGAAGCAGGTACAAAATAAGGATGCCTAATAAAATTCGCTAAATGAAACTTATTCCGATCTTTACCTTTGGCCAAATATGAAATCAAACATTTTGCATGCATAACTCCGACAATATTGTCGATTGTATCTTCATAGACAGGAATCCTTGAATATTTCGTTTTCTCAAAAAGCTCAATCACCTCATCCAAAGTTGCATCAATAGGAAGAGCAGCTATGGAAGTTCTATGAGTCATTATCTCTTCAACAGTTGTATCATCAAACTCAAATATATTATTAATCATCAGCTTCTCAACTTCTTGAATTGTTCCCTTTTCTTCACCTACATCCACCATCATGCGAATTTCTTCTTCAGTAACATTCTCTTCCTCTTCATTTGGGTCAACTCCAAACAATTTAACAAAAAAATTAGTAGAAATAGTAAGCAGTTTAACAACGGGTAAAGTTACTTTTGAAAGAATGCTAAGCGGCCTTGCTACAAGCCTAGCAACAGTTTCTGACTTCTTCATAGCAAGTCTTTTGGGAACAAGTTCTCCCAAAACTAGGGTAAAATAGGACAAAATTATCGTTATTACGAACACAGCAACAGTTTTCAGCCAAGCCTCAGAAACCTTTATACCCAATGACAATAAAAATTTCACCAAAGGATTGGCAAAGCTTTCAGAAGCAAAAGCACTAGCTAAAAAACCGGCTAAGGTAATTCCAACTTGAATTGTAGCTAAAAAATTGCTTGGTTCATTGAGAAGATTTAGCAATAGCTCGGCTTTATTATCCCCACCTTCGGCCTGTACCCTTATTTTATTGTCATTTAGAGATATCAAGGCAATTTCTGAAGCCGCAAAAAAAGCATTCAGTACTATGAGTATCATTAAAACCAAAATATCCGTAAGCAAGTCATTTCATCCTCCATGTTATTATCCCTTAAAAAAGCAAGAAAACACATAACAATCATTACTAAGTTAAGTATAGTAGTTTTAGTATGTGCAAAAAAAATAAAGGATACTATTTTCGCAGTATCCCTTTCTCACATCTCGGACTCAAATGCTACAACGCAATTTCGTCCTCCAGCTTTTGCCTTATATAAGGCAACATCTGCCTTTTTTAGAATATCTTCAATACTGTTGTTGCCATCAGCACCACCGCAGATAGTAGCCACTCCAATGCTTACTGTAAAAGTAATTTCCTTCTCCTCATAAATAACCTTTTTCTCGGCTACAGCCTGCTGAAACTGTCCCGCTACCCTTTTTGCCTCCTTTAAAGACGCACCCTTTAAAACCACAGCAAATTCTTCTCCTCCTATGCGCCCGCCAATATCGGTTTTCCGGAAGCCGGCTCTTATCATTTTTCCCATTTCGCGAATCACTTCATCCCCGGCTCCATGTCCAAAGGTATCATTAATAATTTTAAAACAATCTAAATCCATCATCAGCAAAGATAGTTCTTTGTTATGCTTTTTAGCCCAGAGAAACTCCTTTTGAGCCAAATACATAAACTCTGCCCGGTTATAGAGACCGCTTAAAACATCTTTAGTAGCTAAAAACTTTAATTTCTCTTGAATTTTCCTTTCTTCTGTAACATCCCGGATGGTTTTAAGCATTCTCATTTTTCCATCCCGGAAATCACCAAAGGGCACTGCATCAATCTTAAAAAACCGCTCTTCCCCATCAATTACCAAAGAAAACTCCCGATCCGCTTCACTTCTAAATATTTCCAGCAACTGCGGTTTTTGAGCAAGAATATACTCCAGGGGGTAAGTACCCAATGAAATATCCAATGCTTCAAAAAATTTTTTGGCAGCCTTATTGTAATCTATTATCCTTTGTCCAGGCCCCAAAATCACCATGCCAGCAAAGTTATTCTCAAAAATTT
>DUMD01000198.1 GCA_012840065.1 Clostridia bacterium | reverse complement strand
TCGGTGGAAAGCAGCCTTTCCCAGATGCTTTTTTCTATTCCTGCCGTCAAAGGGGTGGAGTTTGGATTAGGTTTTGAGCTGGGCAGGATGAAGGGTTCTGCTGCCAATGATGAATTTTATTTCCAGGATGGCCGGGTCATGACTTATACCAACAATAACGGAGGTATTTTGGGAGGAATCACAAACGGTATGCCCATTGTTTTTAGGGTGGTTTTCAAGCCTACTCCGTCCATTGCCAAACCTCAGCGGACTGTGAATATCAAAGAAGGTACTAATACTACCATAAGAATAAAAGGACGGCATGATCCCTGTATAGTGCCCAGGGCTGTTCCGGTTGTGGAAGCTGCTGCTGCCCTGGTCATGCTGGATCTGCTGGCGGAAGAGCTAGGAAAAGAGTGGTGAAATTATGACTTGTTTAGAGGAGTTAAGGGGAAAAATAGATGAAATTGACCGAAAGCTTGGAGAGCTATTTGAGCAGAGGATGGAGCTGGTAGAAAAAATTGCTGAGTATAAAAGGCAGAATGGTTTGCCGGTTCTGGACAGGGAAAGGGAAAAAGCAGTTATTGAAAAAAATATCTCTAGGCTTAAGAAGAAGAAATTAGTAGAGGAAACGGAAGATTTTTTTAGTAATTTAATGAGGATAAGCAGGGAGTATCAGGAGAAAAAAATAGCTGAAATTTCTCTACCTTTAGCAGATTTAAGGTTGGGGGATGAAGTAAACAGTATTTCTCAGAAAATAAGAGTTTGCTTTCAGGGTACTACCGGTTCCTTTAGCGAGCAGGCTTTGGATGAGTATTTTGGAAACGGAGTTGAAAAGCTGGCTGTTTCTGAATTTGAAGATGTCTTTAAGGAGCTGGAAAACAAACAAGCAGACTATGGGGTACTGCCCTTGGAAAACTCTTCCACCGGAGGAGTGGCAGAGGTTTACGACCTTTTGCGCCAATATGGCTTTTATATTGTCGGTGAAAAATGTATTGATGTGGAACAGCATTTACTGGGCTTAAAGGGAGCAAAGCTTTCCCTTCTTAGGGAGGTATATTCCCATCCTCAAGCCCTGGAACAAAGCAGGAAATTTTTGAAAGACCATCCTAACCTGATCTTAATTCCCTACTATAACACGGCAGCCAGTGCTGAGTACGTTAAGCAGCAGGGGGACATTCATAAGGCTGCCATTGCCAGCAGGAGGGCAGCTGAGGCTTTTGGTTTAGAGATTATTCAAGAAAACATTAACCATAACCGAAACAATAAAACCAGGTTTGTCATTATCGGCAGGGAATTAAAAATTGCGCCGGAAAACGATAAGATAAGTGTGGTTTTTGCCCTGGAGCATAGGGCAGGTTCATTATATAATGCTCTAAAATATTTTGCGGAAAACAAATTGAACTTATTGAAAATAGAATCCCGGCCTATTTTGGAACGGCCCTGGCAGTATTTCTTTTATCTTGATTTTGAGGGAAATATCCAGGACCCAAAGGTTCAGGAAGCCATTAAGTTAGTGAAAGAAAACAGTTATTATTTCAAACTGCTGGGGAATTATGAAAAAAGCTTATAAAGGAAGGATTGCCAATGAGCGAGCTTTACGGATTGATCGGCGAAAAGCTGGGCCACAGTTTTTCTCCTGCTATTCATTCCCAAATCATGAAAAAGCTTAATTTAGCTGGCTACTATCATTTATTCGAAGTAAACAAGGAAAATTTGGCGGAGGCAGTTAAAGCACTGAAGGTTTTGAAAATAAAAGGGGTGAACGTTACTATTCCCTATAAGGTAGAGGTAATGAACTACCTTGAGGAAATTTCAGCAGAAGCCCAAAGGATAGGAGCGGTAAATACAATATATTTTAAAGGAGAAAAGTCAATTGGTTTTAACACTGATTACTATGGTTTTGGCCTGATGCTTGAAAAATTTGGGATTAATGTTCTTAATAGCAGGGCTGTGGTGCTGGGTTCAGGAGGAGCAGCAAGTTCAGTTGTTCACTACCTAAAAGATAAGGGAGCAAGGGAAGTTGTACTGGTAAGCAGGGATATAAATTCGGCCAAGGAAAAATTTCCTGATTTAAAGTTTTGCACCTACGGGGAGCTAAAAAGCTTAAAAGGTTACGAATTGATTATAAACTGTACTCCCTGCGGTATGTACCCGAATTTAGAAGAAAGTCTTGTGGGCTCTGACGTAGTCAAAAACTTTTCTGTTGCAGTAGACCTTATTTATAATCCGGCTGAAACCCTATTTTTGAAACAGGCCAAGGCAAAAGGGTTGAAAACCATCGGTGGTCTTTATATGCTGGTTGGCCAGGCGGTAAAAGCCCAGGAGATTTGGAATGAGGTTTCTATCCCAGAAAACATTATTGACCAAATCTATCAGGACTTAGCAGCCCAGATAAGCTGGATGGGGTGAAAAATAATGGAGAAAAACATTGTTCTTATTGGGATGCCCGGCTGCGGTAAATCTACCCTGGGCAAAAAACTTGCTGAAAGGCTAGGTATTGATTTTGTTGATTTAGACGAGTACATAGAAAAAAAAGAAGGACTGACCATTCCTGAAATTTTTGAGCTTGGGGAGGAGTATTTCAGGAATTTGGAGAAAAAAGCTGTAAAGGAAGTAGTTCAAACTTGTCCGCAGGTAATAGCTACTGGGGGCGGGGTTGTTTTAAACCCTGATAATATGGAGATGCTGAGGAAAAATGGGCTTATATTTTTTATTAATAGAGCCATAGATATTATTGCTTCTGAAATAGAAGTTTCCCGGAGACCCCTCCTGGCAAAAGACCGGAAGCAAATTTTCAGGCTATATGAGCAGAGAAGGGAATTGTATAAAAAATACTCTGACTATGAAATCATTAATAATGAAAGCATGGATCAAGCGATCGATGAAATAGTAAGGATCGTGAAAGCAGAAGGAGGAAGAAGATGAAAATCCTGATAATAAACGGCCCCAATTTGAACTTACTGGGAAAAAGGGAAAAAGAGATTTACGGGACCATGAGTTATGAGGATATGTGTGCCTATTTGCAAGAAAAAGCAGCAGAGCTGTCTGTCCACTTAGATATTTTTCAGAGCAATCTGGAAGGGGAAATTGTCGACAGGATTCAGGCTGCTTATGGCCAATATGAAGGGCTCATCATCAATCCCGGGGCATATACCCACTACAGCATTGCTATTTATGATGCCCTGCTTGCCGTTAATATCCCAACAATTGAAGTTCATTTAAGCAATATTTACAAAAGAGAAGAGTTTCGACATAAATCAGTAACTGCAGCAGCCTGTTTAGGACAGATCTGCGGTTTAGGAGCCTACGGCTATGTTCTGGCTATGCAGGCTCTTTTAAATTATCAGGCTGCAAATAGGGAAGGTTAGTAATTGAAGCTTCTTGATAGCAGTGGTTTAAAGATTATATTGCTTGTTTTTATAAAAAAGCAGTAGTTCGGTATTCCGAATTGCTGCTTTTTTATTTCTACTCTTTTCTACGCAGCAGACCTTCATGTGGAAAATATTGTATAAATAAGGAGGAATTGCTAATTTTTTGTAGAAAAATTTATATATCCTAATATTGGAAGGGCAGAAAAATAGTTAGTAAGAAGAAGATATGACTATTTATCTGCTGGCAAAATTAATTAGAAAGGGGTATTCCGTTGAAAATAACCTTTACTTTAGAAGCCGATTCGGAAATTAGACTCCCCAGATACCATAACCATATTTTGCAGGGGTGGCTCTACAACCAAATTTCAAATGAAAAATTCCGCGCCTTTCTTCATGACCAGGGATACCGGTACGAAAAAAGAGCCTTTCGTTTATTCACTTTTTCCCGCCTCCAGGGTAAATTCAGTGTCGACCGGGAGAATCAAGAATTTGTTTTTAGTTCTCCTGTAAAACTCTCCATTGCTTCCCCACTTGATGATTTGCTGCAGGATGTAGTTAATACGATTTTATGCGGTAGTGGTAGCCGTTTAGGAAGGCAAAAGGTTCGGATTAAAACAGTTCAAATTGATAATTATCCTATTTTAAAGCAGGATAAAAGATGCTGGAAAATTAGAACTTTATCCCCCATTGTAGTTTATAGTACTTTTGAAAGAATGGGAAGGAAAAAAACTCATTATTACGGGGTGACGGAGCCCGAATTTGCAGAATTATTACGCCAGAACTTATTAAAAAAATCTAAGGTAATGATGGAATATGGTTTAGGAGATAAGCTGGAATTAAGAGGGGATTTTAAGATCAGGCCATTATATTCACCAGTACATAAGGGGGAGACGGCAATATATTATAAAAACTTTTTGATTAAAGGGCACATGGGAGTATTTGAAGTAGAATGTGCTCCTGATTGGCTGAAGCTGGCCTTAGATACAGGCTTAGGCAGCAAGAACGCCCAGGGTTTTGGCATGGTGGAGGTGGTGT
>DUMD01000197.1 GCA_012840065.1 Clostridia bacterium | reverse complement strand
CAAGTATACAACACAAAAGGCTTAACAATAATTATTGTTAAGCCTTTTGTGTTGTATACTTGCTTTCCTTGTTTTTATTTTAAAAGTTAGCTCCTGTTTTTAATAATTCTGCTTCCTCTTCTTGATTGATTAATTTTTCCCATGCGGATAGATTGTTAATGCAGCCAGGATCCGGTCCCATATAGTCTCCAAAGTAGCCATATGCCCTGGCCCTGCAGCCACCGCACATGCTGCGGAACTGGCAACTGCCGCATTGTTCTTTTAAGGCTGATCGATCGCGTAAGTCTTTTAGTACTTTTGAAGTGTGCCAGATATCTTTTAAACTTTCCCTGCGTAAATCACCAACTTTAATTGTTGGCATAAATACACAGGGAGTTACAAAACCGTTAGGTTGAATGGCGCAATAGGCTCTTCCTGCACCGCAGCCGCCGATATAATCGGCTAACATTTTGGCATACTCTCCCTTAGCATAACCATAATGGCTATTAATAATTACTTCATTTGGAGCATGTTGGTAGCAATAACGTCCATATTGGGGACAAGTAGAAAAAGTGCCTACTCCTTTTTCCAAAAATGCATTATGAAGGATGTGCATCATCTCTTCACGCATTTCGGGGGATAGGTCGCTTTTTACTATATCTTTCCCGCGTCCAACGGGTATGAAGTTAAAAACGTAAAAATAATTGACTTTTAATTCCTTAGACAATTCAATAAGTTCCTGCATCTCAGAAAAATTATTATTTGTTATCGTTGTGGCCATACCAACCTGTAATCCGCCTACTTCAACACAGTTTTTTATTCCTTCTATAGTACGGGCCCAATAACCTTTTCCTCCACGGAAATTGTCATGTGCTTCAGGTTTGACACTATCCACACTTATTTCTACATAATTTACTCCCACTTCTTTTAAACGTAAAGCTAGATCTTTGGTGATCAAGGTTCCATTGGTAGCCACTGAAAGATGGAGACCTTTTTGATGGGCGTATTCTGCAACCGGCCAAAAATCTTTATGCATTAAAGGTTCTCCGCCGGCAAAGGCCAGGGCAGCCACGTCGTTAGAGTATAGTTCATCGATTATTTTTAAACGTTCTTCTAGGGTAAGTTCATCCTCAAGAACTTGGCCAGCGTTTTGGTAGCAATGTTTGCATTTTAAATTGCAGGCATTGGTAAAGTTCCATACTACAAGTAGAGGTGATGCAAAAATTTGTGGTGTATTTAAACCGAATTCAGCTACACTGCAGGCGACATTACTTATTGCTTGGCGATAATGAGGTTGAGAAAATATTTCATTTATTAATTTTTCCCGATCGATTTTTAGTATATAAGGTAGAATGGAAATAAAGGCAAAATAAGGTAAATATTGTAGTTTAATTTTACCCTGCCCTATATAAGCTGCAATCATTTCTTTTATAAGCGTCCTATCGGTGTCGCTGTTGCGTCTAGATAATTGTCTTAAATTCCAGCGTACCAAGGGATTGCTTAAAAATTTACGTACTTGCTCGGCTTTAACCATAAAAACACCCTCCTTCCTCAATAAATCTAGCTTTGATAGCTTAGTAATTAATGTTTTTGGGGAATGAGGCGGATTCAAAAAAGCCCGTACTAAGAAATGTACTGCTAACACATGTTCACTTAACATAATAATAAAACTACTTGAATTATCTGTCTATTTACTGATGGATAAAGAAAACAAAGGAATTTTGATGGTCCATAATCTATCAGGAGATATTTAAAACGGAACAAAAAAATTCTATTAAATACCTGGAAAAATAGGTAATTACAATAAAATAGAGCAGGTAGAGAGGGCCCTTTATTTTTTTATATGCAAGGGATATAATGTTGTTTATATAAAAGACTAAAAAAATGAAGGAAATTTTATTTCTCTCCTATTTTTTATGTTATTAAAAAAGTTGAGGTGTGCTTATTGTTTGATTTATTAATAAAATTCTTTGTGAAAGATAGTCAAAGTCTGTCCGAGTTCCGGAGGCGGGAACTTTATGGCCAATTTGCTGGTATTATAGGTTTAGCTTCTAATTTACTGCTTTTTTTGCTGAAAATTACAGTAGGACTATTTTCTAACAGTATTGCCATTATTGCAGATGCTGTTAATAATTTTTCTGACTTCGGTTCTTCTCTGATAACGCTAATTGGTTTTAAACTTTCCAGCAAACCGGCGGATGCTGAACATCCTTATGGTCATGCCCGGATGGAATATATTTCTGGAATGATAGTTTCTATTCTAATTGTTTTTCTTGCTTTGCAGTTAATTAAAAGTTCTATTAACAAGATAATCAATCCGCAGCTAGCTGAGTTTAGTTTTATTACTGTTGCAATTTTGTTTTTTTCTATTTTTCTTAAATTATGGCAAAGTTTGTTCTATAGAAAAATAGCCAACTTAATTGATTCTCCAACTCTTTTGGCAGCTTCCGCTGACAGCCGTAATGATGTTGTGGCTACAATAGCCATTCTGGTTGCTGCTATTATTAGCAGCTTGACCGGTTATAATTTGGATGGTTTTCTAGGGCTTGTAGTTGCTTTATTTATTTTAATATCCGGGGTTAAGTTGGTTATAGAGACTGGCAATCCTTTACTTGGTACTGTGCCAAGCAAAGAATTGGTGGACAGTATTTATGAGAAAATTTTAAGTTATGATGGTATTATTGGACTGCATGATTTAATTGTACACAATTATGGAGTGGACAAATGTTTTGCTTCGGTGCATTGCGAGGTGTGTGCTGAGCAGGATATTATGGTTAGCCACGATCTCATTGACAATATTGAACGGGATTTTTTAGAAAAACATGGTATACACCTGGTTATTCATTTAGATCCCGTTGTTACTAATGATGAAAGAACTAATAAATTGAAGGCTGAAGTAGAGAAAATTATTGAAGAAATATCGCCAAAAATAAGTATGCATGATTTTCGTGTGGTTTGGGGAGTAAGCCATTCTAATCTGATTTTTGATGTAGTAGTTCCTTTTAATTTTGAATGGGAAGATGAAGAGCTGATTGAGCATATTAGGAATAAGGTTTACCAAATTAATCCTACTTATCATTCCGTAATTAGGATTGATCATCATTATGTATGATAGCTATTCTTAATTGGGGGTTTTTCAGTTCTAAGCTAATTCTAAAGATTTGTTTATAAAGTTAAAGCGCGGGGGATGATGTTGATTGTATAGTTTTAAAAATGATTATAGTGAGGGAGCTCATTCTAGAATATTGGATGCTTTATACGAATCTAATTTTGAACAGGATGAGGGTTATGGGGAGGATATTTATACAAAGAAGGCTATTAAATTGCTAAAGGAAAGAATTGGACGGGAGGATGTTGATATTCACCTGTTTACAGGGGGTACTCAAACAAATCTTACTGCTCTTTCTGCTTTTTTGAGACCTCATGAGGCTGTAATTGCCGCTAATACCGGTCATATTTTAGTTCATGAAACAGGGGCGATTGAAGCTACCGGCCATAAAATTATTCCTGTTGAAGTGGAGGATGGAAAATTAAAACCTTTCCATCTGAAATCTGTTCTTGAGGCTCATACTGATGAACATATGGTAAAGCCTAGACTTGTTTATATTTCTAATCCGACAGAATTAGGTTCAATTTATTATAAAGAGGAATTGAAGGCCTTAAGCCAATTTTGCCGGGATAATAAGCTTTTGTTATATGTGGATGGAGCAAGACTGGGTTCGGCTTTATGTTCTAAAGGTAATGACCTGGCACTTGCTGATTTTGCTGTACTTACTGATGCTTTTTATATAGGGGGAACGAAAAATGGAGCACTCTTTGGTGAGGCTTTGGTGATTTGTCAGGATTCGCTTAAGGAGGACTTTCGTTTTCATATGAAACAAAAGGGAGCACTATTGGCAAAAGGCAGACTTTTAGGTATTCAATTTTTTGAACTTTTTAAAGATAACTTATATTTTGATTTGGCCAAACATGCTAATAGGATGGCAGATCTGTTAAGGGATGGAATAAAAAGGGCGGGTTTTAATTTCTTGACCGATTCACCATCAAACCAACTTTTTCCTATTCTACCCAACTCTTTAATTGCCAAACTTGAGGAAAAGTATGCCTTTTATGTTTGGTCGCGGATTGATACTAATAATTCGGTTATTCGCTTGGTTACCTCCTGGGCTACAAAGGAAGAACAGATAGCAGCTTTTCTTGAGGACATGAAAATGGCTTTGATTTCCTGTTTGTGAATGTTTTGATTGGTGGGCCGGGGGAGTTTATAGGTTGTTTGTTAAGAAAGGATTACATAATTAAGTTTAAAAAGGATTTTTTTCCTCTTTGTCGAAACTAAACCAGTGTATGGATGTATTTTGGAAATCTTAGGAGGATAGGGCTTGGAAGCACAGGTTTTAAACAACTTTAGAAAGACCGGAATTGCTTTTATTGATGATATACCTTGGGGTACTCATCTTTGTTGTTTTTATGAGACTCAAGATGATTTATTTGATGTAGTAGTACCTTATTTGAGAGCCGGATTAGAAAGTAATGAATATTGTATGTGGATTGTTTCCGAACCAGTATCTACCTTTGAAGCGATGAATGTTTTGAAAAAAGCTATTCCAGATTTAAAAAATTATTTGCCTCACCTAGAAATTCTTCCTCATTCTGAGTGGTATTTAAAATATGGTAATTTTCAAGGCGAGAAAGTTATGGGAGAGTGGATAAATAAGGTAAATCATGCTCTGGTTAAAGGTTGTGAAGGTCTTAGAATAACCGGCTGTTGTACAAATTTAACCAATAGGCCATGGAAGGACTTTTTGGATTATGAAGCAATGATTGAAAGGGAAATTGGAAAATTTAATATGATAGCTCTCTGTATGTATCAGCTTGGAAAATGCGGAATTCATCAGATTTTAGATATTGTCAATAACCACCAATTTTCCTTTATTAAAAGTAAATATGATAGAAAGTATACTAATAATTTTTTTAAATTTGACCGCCTTAATTTATTAGGGAAATTGGCGGCAAGTATTGCGCATGAAATTAGAAATCCCATGACTTCGGTTAAAGGATTTATCCAATTGTTGCAAAACAAAGATGAGTTAAAAGCATATAGTGATTATTTTAGTTTAATGATTGATGAATTGGATCGGGCTAATGGAATAATTACAGAGTATCTTTCTTTGGCGAAAGAGAAAGAAAATAAAGAAAATAAGGTACAAAAACATAACCTAAATAATATTTTGAAAGCCCTTTTACCGCTATTACAGGCAGATGCTATAAAGGAAGATAAATATGTTTTTCTCAGTTTAAATGATGTTGAAGACATACTAATTGATCCCAAGGATATCCGCCAGGTGGTTCTTAATTTTTGCCGGAATGGACTTGAGGCCATGGAAAAAGGGGGAGTTCTCGAAATCCAAACCTATATGGAGGAAGACACGGTTGTGCTTGAAATAAAAGATACCGGCAGCGGTATTCCGGAAGAAATAATTAGTAAGCTAGGAATGCCGTTTGTAACTACAAAAGAAAATGGTACCGGCTTAGGACTGTTCGTAAGTTATAGAATATTAGAGAACTACAAGGCGAAAATTGATGTAAAGTCTTCTTCTGCAGGAACAACCTTTACTATTTGTTTCCCACGGCCCCAAAGTGATTTTTAGCCAAATTTTCATTGGTTTAGAAGTAAAATAGTGTTATTTTTGGAGGCCTGTATAAATGAGAATTGCATCCCTTAAAAAAGCTGCCGTACCTGGCTGTTCTTTATCATAATAGGCTTTAAATCTTTCATCATCTACATACATTTGGGCAAGTCCGGCATGGGCTTCCTTGCTATATTCGGGCCAGTAGTAGGTAAGCCATTGTTTGTGTAATTCGGCTGCTTTTTGGGCCAGGTCCCCGGCAGGATCTCCGGTTTTAAAAGCCTCAGCCAGGATTTCCATGATTTGTTTGGCCAGGTTTTCGGCTGCGTTATATTGTTCTCTAGTCATCTTTCTTAGTTTTTCATTAGACCTGTCAATTGCCTTATCCCCATATTTTTTCCTAATTTCTCTTCCAAATTTCTTCTCGTTTTCCGCAATTATTTCTTGTTTGAACCCTTCAAACTTTTCTTTATCCGTCATCTTAATTCTCCCTTCTATGGAATTGATTGTTTTTTCAACATTGGCTATCAATAGATCTAACTGTTTCCTTTTTTTTAGAAGTTTCTTGTGGTGTTCTCTAAGTGCATCTGCTGGATTAAAAGAGGGTGAATTTATTATCTCTTTTATATCGGCTAAGCTGACACCTAATTCCCTATAGAAAAGAATTTGCTGCAATTTATCAACCTCCGCTTGACCGTAAATCCGATAGCCTGAAGAATTGATTCTGGCTGGTTTTAAAATCCCTATTTCATCATAATAGCGGAGTGTTCTGGTGCTAACACCTGCTAACTTGGCTAATTTTTGCACTGTGTATTCCATGCAATTACCTCCCTGCAATGTTAGTCTAAACCTTTACGCAGCGTTAATGTCAAGGGTATTTTTACGTTTTTTATTGTCTGCTTAGCCACTTTTTATCGGTCTGATTTTTTAGCTTGTTGTTTTGCCGACCGGGTATGGCTAGTCCTGTTGAGCTCGCAGCAATCCATGCGTTGACCTTGAAATGTTTGCTGATTTTTTTAGCCAAATTGTCCAGGAATTTTTTTAACCAACCCATATTAATCTCACCTCATTTCGAATACCTGATGTGGCGTTACTGTAAGGATTCAAATATAATTTTTTCTTTCAAGTTATGTTCTAATCATTAGAAATGTCTTATTGGGAAATTTTTCGTCTAATGATTATAGGTGTTTAAATGAGAACTGTAGAGGAGGGATAGAAATGAAGAGTTTATTTAGTAAGAAAAGTTTTATTCACTATGCTTTAATAGGCATATTAGCTTTGGGTATCTTAACCGGGTGTGGGATTAATAACAGCCGAGAAAAAAACGACAACAACTCGATAAATACAAACCGGGATGAAGTTGAAGCTAAGATTATGGAAGATTTTCAAGCCAAGCTCGCAAACGAGGTTTCTTTATCTGAAATTGTTAAATTTATTGAGGAAAATATTTCCCAGCTTTCTAAAGAAAATGCTGTACTAATGGTTGACGAATTAGAAAAGATGCAAAAAGATTTTCTCTCCCAACTAGAAGAAAGGTTTTTTGCCGGGGATGGGATACAACAGAAAATTAGCAGAATTTATAACGTAAGGTTTGATCTCAGTGAAGTGGAAAAGACTGAAGATCCAGAACTTAAAAAACTTTTAAAGGAGACAAGAGATAACGGCTATAAATTAGAAACTGCGGAAGGGACATTTTTTCCTGTTATTGATTATGAATTTTATAAAAGGTTCAATCCCTATCTTACTCCTGATTATAAAGAGTATATTGAGCTTATGGCTGTGGAGTCTAATAGGATGCCTGCAAAGGATGCTGCCCTTGTTATTGACTGGAAGGAGGTATTAGAAAGAGCGGTTAATCAGGAGCAATTTATTATTAAGTATGGGGATTCCAAAAAAATTGAGCAAGTAAAGGGACTTTATAAAAAGTATTTAACTTTTGCTTTATTTGGGGCAAATAATACACCCTTATTCAGCTATGACTCCAAAACCATGGATCCAGAAGCTAGAGAAATCTATAGCATTTATCTGAATGAGGGTAACAATAGTAAATTAAAACAAAACATAAGGGGTTTTATGAACCTAGTGGAAAAAAATAACTATAAATTGACTGCTGAAGTTGAGGAATATAGAAAAAATATACTAGAGAATCTGAAATAAGTATACTGTAAATACCTTAGACCGCCTTTCCGGTTTATGGCTTTGCCATGGTGACTTTAGCCCCATCAACCGGATTAAGCGCGGTCTAATGAATTTTAGGAGTATTTATGATTGAGGTTAAGTTGCAGAATTAATGATAGAGGAGTCTGTTGGGAAAATTTATAACTTATGCTATATTAGGGTTTTTATTTGCCTTCTAAAAACTGGAAAGGGAGGACGGGTCTAGCTGGAGAATTTTTACCTGTAGGATTAATGAATATGGCAGTAGTTAGAGAGTGTTGCGAGTGAGAATTTGGTTTAGAAAGGAGAAGATGCTTGATAAGGAGGATTTTGAAAAAGGATTATATTTTTTGATGACAAATTTCGGGAGAAAGCTGGCCTATTGCTAAATAGGCGCAATAAAATTTTAGGAGGAATAATTAATGTCAAAATTGTTGTTTGCTATTTTGAAGGTAGTAGGAATAATATTTATAATATTTTTAATTGCAACTTTTGCAGCTAACCAAATTTTTAAACAAAAAGTAAGGAAGGAAGTAAGGGATCTTTTTGATGTTCAGGAGGGGCGGGAGAGAGAAATTGTAACAGAGAAGGATTTAGATAAATTACCTTCTTGTGTGAAGAGGTGGCTTACCAATATCCAGGTAATAGGTAAAGAAAAAATTAGAACAGTTAGGCTTAAACAAAAAGGACTAATAAGAACCAAAGAAGGGCAGCCTTGGATGCCCTTTGAAGCTGAGCAGTATGTTGCGGTAGACCGGCCTGGTTTTATTTGGTATGTTAAGGTTAAGGCAGCTCCTTTGATTTATTTGTCTGGTCGGGATATCTTTTATCAAGCTAGAGGAAATATGTTAATAAAATTATTATCAATAATTACGGTTGCTGATGGAAAAGGAAAGGAAATAGATCAGGGTTCTCTAGTCCGGTATTTGGCTGAAATCTCTTGGTATCCTACGGCAGTTTTGTCTGATTATATTAAGTGGGAGGAAATCGATGATAATTCTGCTAAGGCTACAATAACCGTGGAGGACGTAACAGCTTCAGGTATATTCTACTTTGATCAAAATGGAAATTTCTTTAAATTTAGAGGAGAAAGGTATAAAGAAGAGCAGGGCAGTTATTCTTTAGGAATTTTTGCAGGTTATATGACAGACTACCAAGAATTTAAGGGAATAATCTTGCCTAGCTTGGCTGAAGCTAGGTGGGAGTTACCAGAAGGGGATTTTAGTTATTTTCAGGGAAGGATAGGGGAAATCGAATACAACAAAGCTGAATTTTACTAAAACTGTTTTTTGAAACTGGTTAGAAAAGAAAAACAAAAACTAATTTATGGATAAAAAAAGCCCAATTCCATAAAATTCAGGAAGTGGGACAAAAATTTGTTTAACATTCGTCATAATCTTGATAAAGACCTCTACCAAGGTTTAGAATAAGTTCTCTGCCTTTCATTAAATCTTTTTCAATCTGTTTTTGGCGTAAATCTAAGATATTTTCTTTGTTAGCAGCAATTTTTTCTTCTTTATTATTTTTTTGCTTTTGATCAGACACGGATTAGAATCCCTCCTTTAGTTGTGATAATCTTATTCTTGGTTTTTATCATATAGATTATACAATCTAATTGTATTTTTTGTTTTGTAATTTTACAACTAATTGTAAGCAATGCAGGAACGATGCCAGTTTTTGATCTTTATTCCACAGTAAAACAAAAGCGCAGGTAAAGGAGGATGTTGTTTTTATTCTGCAGATGATTGTAAAAATTTTTGATGCAGTTTAAAATCATTATTTCCTTATTTTCAGCTTACTTACTCGATTAAATAAGAATGTCCATGGAAGACATGAAAGATGCTCTACGGCATCGCATAGATGTCGCAGAGCATCAATTAAGATTATTTAGGAGTTATTTTACATATGTAAAATAACTCCTTGCCGTTTCTGAATTAAATAAATGTTTTTATCCTTCTAAAAAGGTTTAATAATTTTTAAAAATATTCAGACTGTTGTAAAACTAGTAATTATCACTATTTTGTATTATTTTTACTTACATGTAATTAATTGTAAAATAATAAAAATCTTTTTCTTTTTAATTATTTTTAAGAGAGATATGAGCATAAGACCAAAAAGATTCTAATCAATATTTAAAGGTAGGTTTTTTTAGATGAAAACTGTGCAGAATAGCATCACTTTAAATCATTGAGAGTGTATTTCTAACTATTTTATTTTAATTATTATACAATAAAAGGCCAGGCGTAATTAGGATACCTGGTCTTTTATTGTATAAATTTTTTCTATTTGCAGAAACTGGCATTATTTTTGCATTATTAATAAATAGAATTAATCAGCCGACTATAGCGGCAGGATGGAAGGAGGGAAGTGAAATGTGAAGTAAGCTAGCATCAAGGTCAGTTTTGTTTTTAGGTTAATAATTTTATAAGGAGGATGGAAAATGGCTATACCGGAAAAAAATCAAAAATTAAATGATGTGGTTAATCAATATCTGAGGCCAGCTACCTTCCCAGTTGCGGTAAAAATCTACAAAAAAGGGGAAGAAGTACCCTTCAAGGCAAGAGTACCGATGAGAGATTTAAAACACAGATTGGCCATTTGTCAGGGAATGACCATAGCCAGGAAATATGGTTGGACCCTGGCCTTTAACCAGGAAGATCAAGCCTGTCCTTTAGCTCAGGTTATTTTAGGTTATACTGATGAGCCTGATTTTATTAAAGATGGTAGTGTAGTTTTTCCTCTTTATGCTGAAACTATGGAAGCTGCTGCTAAAACCCAGGCTTCTACCCCCAAGATGCCTCAGGCGGATACAGGTACAATAGTACTTGCTCCTTTGCACAAGGCTGAGTTTGACCCGGATGTAGTTGTTATTTATGGTAATCCTGCCCAAGTGGTGAGAATGATCCAAGGTGGTTTGTATAAGGAAGGCGGTTATATAGAATCCCGCTTTGCCGGTCGGGGAGCCTGTGGTGGGGAAATTACTGTACCCTATACCCAAAACAAATACAATGTTATTATCCCCGGTGGAGGGGAAAAAGTATTTGCTTTAACTGGAGACGATGAAATGGCTTTTGCCATGCCTGCCAGTAAAATAGATGATTTTATGAAAGGCTTGGTAGCTACCCATGACGGTGGAGTAGCCAGAATTCCTACTCCCGTTTACGGGGTAAATGTTCAGCCTGCATTTCCTAAATATTATTGGGAATTGGAAAAATACTGCGGGTTAAGAGATTGAGGGGGAGACAATAAGGAATTTAAAATAATAATTCAGCTTAATGCTATCGATGAAATAAAGGATTAAAAGCCAAAAAATTTTTTATCAGCGAGCCTAGCCAACTTCCGCCAAAGTTGGCTTGGCTTACTGGCCATGAACCCTTTAATATTCTTAATATAAGGTAGGTAAAGCTTGATTTATCTACCCCTAATTCCTTATTGTCTCTCGCTTGTGCTTCTATTATATACTATTTTTGGTAAAAAGGAAAGTGTTTAAAGAACATATAAGCACAGAAAAGCTGTTTATCTGAAGAGATTTAAAAAAGTAAAAATATAAGAATGTGAAGGAGTGGGAAAAATGGCATTGATGCGCCGTGAATATGGTCAAGAGCAACCTTATATTCCTCTTGGGATATTTAAACTTCGGCTTCCTGGTATTCATTTTGGTTTGGAGGTTCCCGAGTTAATTCAAGGACTTTTTTTAATTGCTACACCGATGAGTTCTTTTGCAGCTCACCAGGAAATGCTGGGAATTCCCTTTGAATTATGTATTCTGATGATAACTCTTAACAGTTTATTATACGAGCTTCATGTGTGTTTAGGTGACCCGGTGTCTGCTGGTTGGATTACTCCGGCCATTCCGCTTATCCTGGCCTGGGGTAAACAATTCCAACCGGGGGTTGAACGGATTCAGGCTACAATATGCCTGGGTTATTTCATGGGTTTTGTTTTCCTCTTTATGGGGATTACCGGCTTAGCTAAAAAAGTAGTAAATATTATTCCTAATTCACTTCGGACGGGGATAATTTTTGGTGCCGGCGTTGCCTCAACAATTTCTGTTTTTGGTGCCGGGGGTCGGATGGAAGGGGTAGAACTTCCTATTTTATTAGGGATAGCTGTCTGTATTTTAACTATGTATTCTGTGCACTGTCTTTCCAGAGTAAATAAAAATAAGTTTATTAAACTTCTTGTAAATTTTGGGATGCTGCCCGGGATGGTGGTTGCTTTTATTACTGCTTATGCTACAGGAATTGTTCCTTTCCCTGGAATTCAAATGGGGATAATTCCCTTTCACAGGTGGCCGGAACTTCTCCAAAATTATACGATCTTTGGGGTAGGTTTCCCACCGGGTTATATTTGGATAAAGGCTATTCCAATGGTTATTACTGCTTATATTATCGCTTTTGGCGACTTTGTATTTGCTGAAGTTGTTACTAAAGAAGCAGATATTGTCAGAGAGGACGAGGTTATTGACTATAACGGTAACAGATCCAACATTATATCTGGAATGCGTAATATTATTTTAGCTACCGTTGCGCCATATGGCTCTGTACTAAGCGGTCCCTTATGGGGGGCTACCCACGTATCCATTGTAGAACGGTATAAACAGGGGCCTGAGGCCATGAATACCATTTATGGTGGGTTATTCTCCCTGAATATTGCTTTGATGTGTGGAACAATTTTTTGGCCGTTAATCAGTTTGTTCAGGCCCTGTCTGCCCATTGGTTTATCTCTGACTATGATGGTTCAGGCCTATGCCTGCTTCTATATTTCCATGGAAATGGTAAATACCAAAGAAGATCGGGGTGTTGCCGGTTTAACCGGTTTGATTTTGGCTACCAAGGGGGCAGCCTGGGGGCTGGCAGCAGGAATCATTCTTTACTTCCTTGTCGGTAGGCAAAAAGAGGTTAAAAAGGAGATTGCTGCCTAGGGTTTTGTTAATTTTTTAACTACTTTTTCTTACTAAATCATTTACTAAGGATGGCATTGTAAGGCCATCCTTAGTAAATGGGATTTACAGCTAACTTGGAAGAAAGTTTTTAGACTTTGTTGTGCCAATACAAGTTAATTCCTAGGAAAGAAGGGATAAGATGAATGCTTTAGAAAGCAGGATATGTTCAACTGCCAACGGTAGTTACACTCTAGTAGGCAGGGCTGCAATAATGTTAGCACTTTCCTATACAAGAGAAGGAGAAAAGTTTTTAAAGACAGAGTTAAAGAAAAATGACTTTGCCTGTGCCACAACTTGTTTTGGCAGCAGGATCGACAAAGTTAAGAGAAAAATTACGGAAGCTGTTTTAGGTACAGCTATAAAAAACGGCGTAATTGAGAAAACAGCTGAAGAAATTAGGGCTTTGATTAAGGCCATAAAAAAAGCCCGGAGCGGATTTTGTTTTTATCCCCTGGCAAATACAGGTTACGTCTTCAAGGCTGGATTAGTAAGCGACGGGAAATGGATTGCAGTAGCACTATTTGGCCAATCTGTCTTCTTTCCTGAGAACGACAAGGAACAGGTAGGGTTAGGGATTATGCGGATCAAACAATGGTGACTTTACTCCTTTTACTCTTACTTCTTAATTTTTAAACCCACTCTATTTCTATTTAATAGTATCCTCATTCTTGAGGATACTCTTCTTCTTGTTATAGGTGTTGTTAACCATGGGAGGTATACCATGAGAGACTTTACTTTAAAAGACCTAGATACTAAGGTTTTGGTCTATTATATTGTGTTTACCCTTCTTGCTTGCAGTATATTGGGATCTATTTGTTATGGGAAAGCATTGGAGGCATTAAAAAAGAATGCTGAACATATGTTAATAGAAAAGGCTTTAGATGGAGTAAAAGATATTGAGGAAAGATTAAAGGGGTATGCTGATGTTTTAAAAACCATTGCTGAGGAAAACAAACTAGGAGATTCAAGTTTGACTTGGGAATACAAAGAGGAAATTCTTAGAGAACAAATAAATAAGTATGGCTTTTCAACTATGGGAATCGCGGATTTGAATGGGCATCTCAGATTAGCTAATGGAAAGTTATTTAATATTGCGGATTATGATTATTTTCAAGAAGCTCTGCAGGGGAAAGTTTTTATTTCCCAATCAGTTTTAAATTTAGGCAATGAAAAACCTGGTATTGTCATAGCAGCAGCTCTAAAGAACAGAGAGGGAAAAATAACAAATGTAATTGTAGCTTTTCTTGATTCAGTCCTTCTAGATGAATTACTCAAGGATATTAAACTTAGTTCAAATAGTTATTCTTATCTTATTATTAATAATAAGGAACTACCGGAAGGAGAGAAAACCAACAAGGTTTTAGAAGTTCTTGTTCCTTTAAGTAGAACAGGCTGGCAATTGGGCTTGGCGATATCCCAAACAGAGCTTGAATATCTGTTAAATGACCTAGTTACATCAATAATTGTAGTTACAGCAGTTATCTTGACCCTAGGTACGGCTGGAATCGTTCTTATTACTACTCCTTCCATGGTTAAGAAAAAGAAAAAGCATAAAAAGACAGCTGTTGCCGGTTTATGTGTCAAATGTAAGAATGACTGTAAAATATTTGTTATTGGTAAATGCCAGATTTCTTGTGATAAATATGTAAAAAAAAGAAACTTAGGATTTATTTAAGCCAGGAAAATCTTAAAGAATGATGAAAAAAAGGATTATCATATTTTGAAGTAAAATGTTATGAGGAATTGATTTTATTAGAGAATAATGGAAGAATTTTAAGATAAAGGGCCGCTTATTTTAGAATCGGCCCTTAAATATTGATTGTAGATTATAATTTGGTAAATTAAACTGGGATAAGGAGAGGCTATTAACCGTTTAACCAAGAGGGAGAAAGGGAAAATATAGAAAAATGTTGACTTATTATTAATTATTATAAAGAGGGGGGAATTAAGATGTCCTTTAAATGGAAAGATGAATATAGCATGGGAATTGCCAAAATAGATCAACAGCATAAGCGTTTGTTTGAAATTGGTTCGCAAATTTATGAACTGGCTAGATTGAAAGATGATGTTGACCATTTTGATGAGATTGTAGCAATTATTGGAGAACTTAAAGATTATACTAAGTATCATTTCCAGTTTGAAGAAGAATTAATGGATCTTTACCAGTATCCTCAAGTTAAATTACACAAACTGGAACATTTTTCCTTTATTAAGAAACTGAACGATCTTGACTTAGATAGAATTGATGAGGATCAGGAAAGGGTAATTATGGATTTATTGGATTTTGTAATTAGTTGGGTTACTAATCACATTATTAAATCAGATTTCTTATATAAGGATTTTTTAAAGGGAAAAATATAGAGTGAATTGGCCTAAACTTCCAGTTGAAAAAGCAAAAAGGTGATCCGATTGAAAAAAATTCTTAAAGAATATATTTTTATAAACCTTGGTTTAGTTCTGGTAGCGCTAGGAATATTTTATTTTCTTGTACCTAATAATTTGGCTGTTGGAGGAGTAAGCGGACTTTCCATAATTATTAATTACTACCTACCCCAACTGCCGGTTGGTTTGATTATGCTTGTTTTAAATATTGTCCTTCTTATTATTGGTTTTATTTTTTTAGGTGCTGGTTTCGGGATAAAGACTATCTATTCCAGCCTGGCTTTATCCGGCATGGTTTGGGTTTTGGAAAACATTTATCCTTTAGGTGAACCTCTGCTTGAAGACAAGCTCGTTCAATTGATTTTCGGTGTTTTTATAACAGCAGTGGGAATGGCTATAGTATTTAATCAAGATGCCTCAACCGGAGGGACGGATATTATTGCTAAAATATTAAATAAATATTTTCATCTTAATATTGGTAAAGCTCTTTTATGGGTAGATATTTTTATTGTTGCTCTGGCAGGAATGGCTTTTGGAATTGGAGTGGGGATCTATGCATTACTGGGAGTGCTTATGAGTGGATTTATGATTGATTATTTTATTCAGGGATTTAATATTGCTAAGCAGGTTGTTATTATCAGTAAGAAGAGTGAGATAATTAAATCCTTTATCGTAAATGAATTGGAAAGGGGAGCAACAATTTATGCGGCAAAAGGGGCTTTTACCAATGAGGAAAAAGAAGTTATTACTACAATTATCGGAAATAGGGAATTTATCAGATTAAAAAAATTTATTAAAGAAATAGATCCTAAGGCTTTTATTATGGTTAGCAATATGCATGAAATTTTAGGAGAGGGTTTTAAGGATTTAGATTAATTAAATGAAAAAAATAGGAAGGGGATGGATTAATCATCCCCTTTTTTGGTTTTTATTTTTCCTTCCAGCCAATCGACAAATTGGCGAGCTGTTCTTGGAGATCGGCCGTTATACCATAATTCCCATTTGAGAGCTTCTTTGGTAATAGTTTCAAGGTCAATGTCTAAGCCACGTTTTTGAGCAATTCCCCGTACAATTTCCAGATATTTATCCTGGTCAGGAGAGGAAAAGATAACAGTAATTCCAAACCGATCAGATAAAGATAGTTTTTCCTGAATATTATCTGCAGCTCGAACCTGATCTTCCGAATTAGTGGCATAAAGACCTGCTCTGTCGCTGAATGTTTCTTTAATTAGGTGACGCCGGTTGCTTGTTGCGTAGATAACTAGGTTCTCGGGTTTGTTTTCTATACTTCCCTCTAGTACTGCTTTGAGAGAGGTATAGTTTTCTTCACTGTCTTCAAAAGCCAAATCGTCAATAAAGATAATGAATTTAAGGTTAATATTTTTTATTACTCTTACCAATTTAGGAAAATCTGCAAGTTTTGGCTTTGGCAGTTCAATAAGTCTTAATCCTAAGCTATGATATTCATTTAACAAGGCCTTTACTGTAGATGATTTTCCTGTGCCCCTGTCTCCGTAAAGAAGAACGTTATTGGCGGGTAAATTTTTTAAAAACAATAAAGTGTTTTCTATGACTATTTCCCGTTCTTTTTCGTAACCGATTAAGTCAGTTAATTTTATTGGGTCAGGGGAGGATATTCCCGTCAGTTTATTTTCTCCTTCCCAGATAAATGCTTTATAACGAGCAAAAATTCCACTTCCGTTGTTTTGGAAAAAGGAGGACAGATTGCTAAAATGTTGGCTCCAATTGGAAGAAGTTAACAGGGATTGTTTTAGCTTGGTGCCCTCATCTTCAGAATTGTAGCTTAAACAGTCAGGGCTATTGTTCCACTCAGGCAATTCATTGATTATTTTTCTTTCTAAGGGAGAAGAACAGATTCCATTTAAGGCATGTTCTTTAAATTCAAAAGCTGATAGGTTAGCTATTTGCTCAAGACGAGTCAAATCATTTATTACTGCTTTTTCCAATTGGCTGTCCATTGGGGGCAGGTTTTTGGTAGAAAGCCGCTTGGAAAAGGGGGTAGCAGTATAAATAATTAAATCAGCGATGTAATCTTTTAAAGAACAGGTGCCGGCATTGATAAGTGAAAAATAGAAATCGTTATAAGTTCTGATAAACTGGGATAAATTACATTTTTCTTCATTGACTAGATTGACAAGTTGAGCTAATTTTCTTAAAACCTCATCTTCAAGTAATTGCCTATATACGGCTAGGGTGTCAAAGGAAAATTTTGCTTGTAGTAGTTTTAGATTTTTTTCTGAGTTTATCAATTTGAACACTCCTACTTGCTGCTTGAAAACAGCAGTTCTTTTTTTTGTTAAGATATATAATATATCATCAAAGAATTTCAAGCAAGAATCTGTTTGTGTGTTTTAAGTAAGGCTGAGCCGATCAGGTTTAATGAAAGGAAGAATATTTACTGCTAATATCAAATATTTATAGTAAAATAAATATATAAAATTAAACGAATGGGTTGGGAAAAGAGGATGGAGAATCTAAATCATAATCTGTGGGGAGATTTTTTAGCCAGAAAAGATGAATGGAAGAAAGATTTCAAACGGGGGATCAGGCATGGTATCCCTATTGCTTTAGGATACATTCCTGTTTCTTTTACTTTTGGCTTGACGGCGGTAAAAGGAGGGATTCCTCTTTGGATAACAATATTAATTTCCTTAACTAACCTTACATCTGCCGGTCAGTTTGCAGGGGCTTCTTTGATTATTGCCAATGCCTCTCTTCTAGAAATTACTCTGACTACTTTTGTCATAAATATTCGTTATATGTTGATGTCTTTATCTCTTTCCCAAAAGATAACGCCTTTAATGCCGATTTTAAAAAGATGTATTCTGGCTTTTGGAATTACTGATGAAACCTTTGCAGTTGCTTCTTTAGAAAAAAAAGAGATTACTTTTCCCTATATGTTAGGGTTAATAGCTTGTCCTTATTGGGGTTGGGCTTTAGGTACTGCTTTGGGTGGAATTGCTTCGTCCATATTGCCTCAAGCCTTGCGCAATGCCATGGGAATTGCTTTATATGGTATGTTTATTGCCTTAATTATTCCTGCAGCCAAAAAAGCAAGGGCTGTCTCACTTGTTGTTCTGACAGCTATTTCGGTGAGTTCTCTTTTTAATTGGTTAACACCGCTAAACAGAATATCAGGGGGTTGGGTTATTATTATTGCTACCGTAATTGCAGCTAGTGTCGGGGCTTTAGTTTCTCCGAGGGAGGATGAGGAAGATGAATAAAATACTGATGGCAGTGTTTTTAATGGCAGTTGTTACTTATTTCACCAGGATGTTACCTATTGTTCTTTTTAGGAATAAATTAAATTCTCAATTTATCCGTTCTTTTTTGTATTATACGCCCTTTGCAGTTCTGGGAGCTATGACTTTTCCCAGTATTTTATATTCTACAGGAAATCTGTTTACAGCTATTATTGGATTGGGAGTGGCTTTGCTTCTGGCCTATTTTGAACAGGGTTTAATGAAAGTTGCTTTGGGTGCTATATTGGCAGTGTTTTTGTTGGAATTATGGTTGTAAATAAATAATATTTGATGCAGATATTTTTATAAAATTGGTTTTAATTATTAAAATATGCCTAAAAGCAAGCAAATTCTTGGGGTGGAAATATGTTGAATTTTTACGTATAATTAAAAATATAATTAAGTGTAGGATGGGGAAATAAGAGAGTTGAATTATGGGAAAGAGTCAATAAGGTTTAGTACCTGAGATTGTATTTAAAGTAGTTAGAAGAATGGTTTTGTTGTCTAGAAAATTTGTCTGAGATTGAGTGTCGGAAAAAATTGACTTCTTTCCGGCGTTTTTTATTTATGCTGGAATATAGAACTAGTCCTATTTAGTTTGGGAGTGAGGTGGGAAGAGTAAAATGAGCGGGCTTACTAAAATAAAAGATTGGTTTAAAGAGTTTATAAAACGTAGAAGTGAAATTATCGCTCTGGTTATTTTCCCCATAATTTTAGTGTTGATAACAGAATTTGTGCACCGTGGAAGTTTAATTTCTGCCTTTCAATGGGTTGGGCAGCATAAAAATGAGTTTTTTGCCAGTTACTTAATAGCCATTAGTTTAATAACTTTTATTGCTGCTGTAACTAAGAAGGTGAATCGAGCTTTTTTTGTTATTCTGTGTGTTTCCATAATTTTTTCGTTGATTAGCGGTGTCAAAATAAAATTTCGGGGCGAACCCCTTTTGCCTTGGGATATTATTTTAGGCAAAGAAGCGGGTAATATAATGGCTACTTTTGCCAGTTCTATTAATTTAAAAATTATCTTTTTTATGTTATTTTATTTTTTTGTGGGTTTTGTTTTAGTGAATAAGCTGGTAAATAAATTACCACAGCAAGTTTTTTTACTTAAAGGGAAAATAGTCGAAAGAATTGTTTTATGTGTTGTTTCCTTGGCACTGTTTATTCCCATTTATTATGATAAGCCCATACCAATTAAACAGAAGCTGGGGATTCAAGGTATAACCTGGGATCAAAGTGATAACTATTCAAAAAATGGATTTCTATTATCCTTTCTAATGAATTTACATTGGTTATCTGCTCAAGAGCCCAGCGGATATAGCAAAGAGGTAGTAAGCACTATTGTCCAAGGGATCGAACCTAAAAGTAATAGTAATGATCGGGTTAACCCTAATATTATTATGATTATGAGTGAAGCTTTTTGGGATCCGACTATTATGGACAATATTTCATTCAGTCGGGATCCGCTGCCTTTTTTCCATTCTTTACAAAAAAAACACACTTCCGGCTGGCTTTTAGTTCCGATTTATGGAGGAGGAACGGTAAATACTGAATTTGAAGTGTTAACAGGAAACTCAATGCACTTTCTGCCCGGAGGGGCTATTGCCTATGCTCAATATGTTCGAAAACCAATTGATTCCCTGGCTAGTATTTTAGCCAGACAAGGTTATGAATCAATTGCTATTCATTCCTATCATAATTGGTTTTACCGCCGAAATGTAGTTTATAAAAACTTAGGTTTTTCTAAATATATAAGTGGGGAATATTTTATTAACCCTGAACGCAAAGGTGATTATGTCGTTGACAGTGAAATTACAAAAATGATTATTGAAGAAACTGAAAAAAGTGAAGATCCTGTCTTTATCTTTGCTGTTACCATGCAGAATCACGGTCCCTATTATTTAGGCAAGAGTGGTGAGAATACTATTAAGGTGGAGGGAGATTTGTCCAAGGAGGCTAAAGATATTTTAGAAACCTATATCCAGGGTTTAGCTGATGCGGACAAAGCTTTGAAAACTTTGGTGAATTATTTTGAAAAAAAGAAAGAACCTACAATTATTGTCTTTTTTGGTGATCATCTTCCTAGTTTGGGAGATGATTATAAGGTTTACAAAGAGGCTAATTTTTATAAGAATGATTCTAGTTATGAAGAGTATAAAAGAATGTACAGTACGCCCTTTTTAATTTGGAGTAATTATTTTTCTCGTCGGGATAATCTTAACTTTAATGCTTCTTTTTTAGGGGCCTATATTTTAGATTTGGCAAATAAAGAAGGTAATGTTTACATGGATTATTTGAATTCCCTTGTTAAATCTATGCCTATAATTCCCCCTAGCAGATATTATGATCAAGAGTCTATTGATCAAGATAAACTTGAGGAATATAGAAAACTGCAGTATGACCTGCTTTTAGGAAATGGTTATCTTTATCAGGGAAACAAACCTAAGATTCAGAATGAACAATACTTTTTAGGTAGAGAAAGGATGACTATAAAAAATGTTGAACCTGCAAAGATTAAAGCGGGTCAGGATTTTAATCTTCAAGAGGGATATTCTTCTTTAGAAGTGACAGGCACTGGTTTTACTCCGGCATGCAAAATATATTTTAACGGAAAACCCCAGCCTATAACTTTTATTAGTCAAAACTGTTTTACTGCAAA
This sequence comes from Clostridia bacterium, assembly GCA_012840065.1. Taxonomy (GTDB): domain Bacteria; phylum Bacillota; class DUMD01; order DUMD01; family DUMD01; genus DUMD01. The sequence goes on along the minus strand of DUMD01000197.1, from coordinate 3,162 downwards.
TGTTTCCAAAGAGTTTTATGCTAGACCTGGTAAACTGGAGATTCAGGTTAAATTGGAGGATTCAATGGGGAAAATTATAGGAGAATCAAATAAACTAATTATTGAAATTGAAGAATAAAAAAAGAATAAAAAAAGGAATTTAAGCTAGTCTATTCCTGATTAAAACATATACTGACACTAGAACATTTAGATTGAAGGAGTAGATTAGCTAATGAATAATGTACAGAAAACTATTTTCAGGAAGTATTTATTTTTAACCATGCTTATTCTTATTTTTGATCATCTTTTTCCCGGTCAACCCTTTGTCCGCTGTTTTAAATTTGCAGTAGTGCTTTCCTTATTTTTGACAGCCACTAGAATAAAGGGGAAAAAGAAAAGGGAAATAATTTTACATGCTGCTTTGTTTTTTACCGTTTTAGGAGATTTTTTCTTGGATTTTTGTCAGCTTACTTCCTGGTTTGGTGAGCTTATTCCTTTTGGTTTGTTATGCTTTGGCGTAGCCTATCTACTGCTCATTTCAGTTTTTTATCAAAAATCCAGACCGGGGAAGAGGGAAAAATTAATATTTTTTGGGGTGACTGGAAGTTTAATTTTTACTTTTTTTAATCTATTTGCCTATTTTGATAGGAGGTTGTTTTTACCTTTAATCATCTTTGGCTAATTTTAGGAGGTATGTCTTGGACTCTTATAAGCTTGCCGTTTAGAACCTCTTCTCGTAAACAGTTCACATATTATCCAGCCTTATCCGGATTGTTTATTTTAATTAGCGATTTAGCTGTTGCTCATGCTTTGTTTAACCCTGCTTTTAAAGGTTGTTTTGTACCTTGGTTGGAAAACATAATTTGGGCAACTTTCATTCCCGCCTGGACTTTGTTGGTTCTTATCTTAGCTGAGGACAAAGTTAATATGTTTTTAATATAAGAAAAATAAGGGCTAAATTTATTCGGCCCTTATTTTTTATACTTCTTCCAGTTCGCTAATATTTACTTTTTCTCGGACAGTTGTGTCGTCAAGAAATTCTATTTCTGCTTTCTGTTCTTCTTTATCGAGATTTAATAACCAAACAGGTTTACCGTTGTATTCCACATTGATAATTCCTTTAGAAGAAATGATTTCTTGAGCTCTGGTATAGTCCATATTATTCACATCCTTTTTTTGTTGGTTGTTATTTTATTTTTTCACTCAGAAGATGTTTTTATTAAAATTAAGTGCTCTAGACAAAAATTTATCAATTTGGTTAAAATGTTTAATTGTAATAAATATTGGGTAAAGTTAAGTTGTACAAACTACTAAATAATAATTAATAAACGGAGGAGGATAAGAATGAGTGCTACTGAAACCGTTTTAAACGCTCTGTCAAATTCAAAAGAACCATTAAGGCCCGGAGAAATTGCGGAACTTACTGGATTAGATAAAAAGGAAGTGGAGAAAGCTTTAAAGACTTTAAAAAAAGAGGGAAAAATAATTTCTCCTAAAAGATGCTACTATTCTGTGCCTAAGTAAGAAAAATCCAGTTAATTTAAAAATTAAAATAAAATTAATGTATAAAACCCCTCCTGTCAAGCAGAATAATGATAGGAGGTGTTTTTATGTCAGTAAATTTAACTCAAAAGGAAAGAGCTTTGTTGGAGGATCAAAGACAACACGAACAATTATGCATTCAAAAGTATACTAACTATGCTAATCAAACTCAAGATGAGGAACTAAGACAATTGCTTAATACCTATGCTGCCCAAGAACGAGAACATTTGAACACTATTAATCAGATTTTAAACGGTCAAGTGCCAAATGTTTCTCAACAAGGACACCAAGGCCAGCAGGGACAGCAGATGCTACAAAATAACCAGATGCAAAGTCAGTCGTCACAAGGGAGGACAATGAGTAATCAGGGTGATGCCACTATATGTAAAGATCTCCTGATGACTGAAAAATATGTTTCAAGTACTTATGATACGGCTATTTTTGAGTGTAGAGACAGCAATATCAGACAAGTCCTCAATCATATTCAAAAGGAAGAACAGCAGCATGGAGAAGGGATTTTTAACTACATGCAGAGTAAAGGAATGTATAACCCTCAATAAAAAGTCAAATAAAAATAGGCTTCAGCAAATGAAGCCTATTTTTATTGATTGATTTTACTTTCCTCTGAAAGGCTTTCCAATGCAATTAGAGCTGCTCCTAAAGCTCCAACAATTTGAGGTTCTTCAGGGACATAAATTTTTTCCCCGATTTTATTTTCCAATGCTTTTAAAACGCCGATATTTTTAGCTACTCCTCCGGTCATCATATAGGCACCTTTTCCGCCTACCCGTTCTAATAAAGCAATTGTTCTGCTGGCTATAGAATTATTAATGCCGTTAATTAGATCGGCTTTATTTTTATTTTGAGCAATTAGGGAAACCACTTCAGATTCTGCAAAAACGGTGCACATGCTGGTAATGGTGATTTCTTCCCGGGAGTTTAGGGATTCAGGGCCCATTTCTTCTAAAGGGATTTCTAAAGTTTTTGCCATTACTTCTAAAAACCTGCCTGTGCCTGCAGAACACTTATCGTTCATAGCAAAATCTATGACTTCTCCATTCTCATCCAGTCTGATTACTTTGCTATCCTGACCGCCAATATCAATAATGGTTCTTATTTTATTGTTGAGATGGAATGCTCCTTTCCCGTGACAGGTTATCTCCGTTACATTTTTACGGGAGAAAGGGATACTGATTCTGCCGTAACCTGTGGATACAACGTAGGAGATTTGTTTTTCGGTTAAATTGGCTTTTTCCAATGCTTCCTGGAATGCTCGATAAGCGCTGTCCAAACTTTTGGCTCCGGTCCTGACAATTGAGTAAGAGAGAATATTTTTGTTGCCATCCAGGATAACCACGTTAGTTGAAAGAGAGCCGCTGTCTATTCCGGCTACAATTTTATTAGATTGTTTTTTAATAGTTTTGCTTGGTTTTCCCCCCAGTGATTCCATGAAGGCTTCAATTCTGGTTCTGATTTGTCCTTCACTTTGAGGCGTATAATCTGTTTCTATTTTTAGGAGCGGAATATCTAGTTTTTGTTTCAAATAGGCGTAATCGAAGGAATAAAAGTCGCAAAATTTTACGCTGTGGTGAATTATCCCGTCAAGTTGTTTGGAAGATTCAACAATGGTTTGGTACCTGT
>DUMD01000196.1 GCA_012840065.1 Clostridia bacterium | reverse complement strand
GGAGATTATTAACAGTTATTCTGAAGAAGAGTTGAACAAGATTATTTGGGAATACGGAGAAGAACGATGGGCCAAAAGGATTGCTAAGTTCATTGTAGCGGAAAGGGAAAAAAGACCAATAGAAACAACAGGCCAGTTGGTAGAGATAATTAAAAAAGCTATTCCGGCTGGTGCTCGTAAGGAAGGTCCACACCCGGCAAAGAGAACTTTTCAAGCATTAAGAATTGCTGTTAATAACGAATTGGAAGTAATTGATAGAGCCTTGCAGGATGCAGTAGATTTATTAAAACCGGGAGGTAGGGTGGTTGTAATAACCTTTCATTCTTTAGAAGACAGAATAGTAAAACGCTTATTTCAGAGAAATAGCAAAATTTGTATCTGTCCGCCTGAATATCCGGTATGTAAATGTGAAAGAAAACCGTTACTAAAATTAATAACCAAAAAACCTGTGATCCCAACAAAGAAAGAAGTAGAAATGAATCCAAGGTCCCGCAGTGCAAAATTGCGGGTTGCTGAAAGGTTGCCTTAGGTCTAAAAAGAAGAGAGGGTGAATAAATTTGGTAGTAGCACCAAAGAAATATGATTACAATGAAAATTACTGGGAGAGATATCTGGAAGAAGAGTTGATTCAGAAACCAGTAAAAAAGGTTAAACAGAAGAAAAAAGTAAAACTACTGCCGATCATGGTTATTATCCTATCTTTTCTTTTGCTAAATATGGGTTTGGCAGTAAAAACTGCTAATATTTCCATGGCTAACATTAAGCTTGATAAATTAAATGAACAACTTAAAAAGCTTGAGAATGAAAAATCGGTTTTGGAATTAGAAGTTGCTCGACTTAAATCTATAGATAGAATAGAAATGGCAGCAAAGAACAGTATGCAAATGATTTATGCAAGTGAAGCTCCTTCAATTCGGCTTCAACAGAAGGAATTAGCTCAAATTAAAACAAGTCAAAATGAGGAGGAAAAAATTACTGTACAATCTCAAAATAATAGAGATGTTTATAAAGCTGAGGAAACCTGGGGCAAAATGTTTTTGAGTTGGCTAAATGAAAAAATAAATCTAATTACACAAAAAGGTATACAGGGGTGAGTTTAACTCCCCCTGTTTGATTGAGGGGGGAGGATGGCGTGCGCAAATTATACAGGGCTAAATCAAAGAAGAGAATTTTTGTAGTTTTTTTAATTATTTTTGGTTGCATGCTTGGTCTGGTAGGCAAACTGGCCTATATTCAGTTTGCTATGGCAGGGAAATTGCAAGACCAAGTTTTGGATCAAAGATTAAGAGATGTTCCGGTAGAACCCAAAAGAGGAATTATTTATGATACTAAGGGAAGGGAATTAGCAGTTAGTGCCAGTGTTGATTCTATTTATGCAATTCCTTCAGAGGTTGAAAACCCTGAGGAAACTGCTAAATATCTTGCTGCGGAATTGGGTATGGACGAAGAGGAAATATATACCAAAATTACTCGCCGTCGAGCATTCGAGTGGGTAAAAAGAAAGGTTGAACAGGATGTTGGTAAAAGAATAAGGAAATTAATAGAAGAGAAAAAAGTGACTGGTATTGCAGTTACCGAGGAAAGTAGACGTTTTTATCCTAAAGGAATGTTGGCGGCCCATGTGATTGGTTTTGCCGGTATAGACAGCCAGGGCCTTTATGGAGTGGAGAAAACCTATGATAGCGAATTAAGAGGTAAACCTGGGACTATTAAAGTGGAAAAAGATGGTCAAAATCGAATAATACCCTATGCTGCTCAACAGTATATACCCCCTACTGATGGTAACAACATTTATTTAACCATTGATGAAGTTATTCAGCATATTGCTGAGCGGGAAGCAGAAAAGGCCTTAAACGAGAACGCGGCTAAAAATGTTTCTATTGTGATTATGCAGCCTAAGACAGGGGCTATTTTAGCATTAGCAAATAGACCGTCCTTTGATCCTAATAATTATCAAGAGTATGACCAAAGTCTTTGGAGAAATGTCGCCGTTTCTAATAGTTATGAACCGGGTTCAACCTTTAAAATAGTAACTACAGCCGCTTCTTTACAGGAAAAGCTTGTAAGTGAGTCTGATCGATTCTACTGTCCAGGCTATATAAAAATTCCTGGATCCACCATTAGGTGTTGGAAGGCCGGTGGCCATGGAAGTCAGACTTTGGCAGAAGTAGTGCAAAACTCTTGTAATGTTGGTTTTGTACAAATGGGGTTGGAATTAGGTCAGGAAAAATTTTACGAATATGTGCGGAATTTTGGTTTTGGACAAAAAACTGATTTAGATTTAATTGGTGAGGCTTCTGGAATTCTTATTCCTGAAAGCAGATTAAAAAGTGTTGACTTAGCCAGGATTGCCTTTGGTCAGTCTATTTCAGTTACTCCTGTACAATTAGTTAGTGCAGTGTCTGCTGTAGCTAATGGCGGGGTACTTCTTAAACCTCAGATTGTAAAACAGATTACTGATTCTAATGGAGAAATAATTAAAGAATTTCAGCCTCAGCAGGTTCGGCGGGTCATTTCTAAAGAAATTGCAGATCAAACCCTTGCTTTATTGGAAACGGTAGTGTCGGAAGGTTCAGGTAAAAATGCTCAGGTGCCGGGATATCGTATTGGTGGTAAAACTGGAACGGCGCAAAAGGTTATAGACGGTAGATATGCTGAGGGTAAATATATTTCTTCTTTTATTGGAATCGCTCCTTTAAATGATCCTCAAATAGTTGTGCTGGTAGTAATTGATGAACCTTCAGGTGGAGCTTATTATGGCGGGCAGATTGCGGCCCCGGTTGCAGGTAATGTAATGAAAGATGTATTGCAATATTTG
>DUMD01000195.1 GCA_012840065.1 Clostridia bacterium | reverse complement strand
GCCCCAACCCCGCCCGCCGGAGAGCGGGCAGAGCCAGGGCGCAGCCGATTATCGCGGCCAGCAAGGCGCAAAGATCATAGGCCGGTATCTGCCGGCTGCATATTTCCAGTAGGGGGCACATTATGGCACAAGTGGTTTGGAGCTGTCCAGCTTCACCATAGTGTAGAAGTCGCTCTCCGGGAAGAAGGCGGTCATCTTGAACTGGCCGGAGAGGACAACGCCGCTCTTATCCCCATTGTGGCTAACAGTTCTCCCTTTGCGCTGAAATTTAGTTCAGCCTGGCTCATATCGAGATTAAATATACCGGAAGTCGGGTCATAGATCACATTACCGGGGCTGTCGTTTAGAGTTAAAATACCGGCATTTCCTTGGTTTTACTGATAGTGAAAGGAGATGGCTTGGCTAGGCCGATCTCTTCCTCTAACCCCAGTATAGCGCCGGCTATATCGCAACCCGCATATTTTTTATTTAGCCCATCAAAAACCGGGTCTAAATATTCATCGCCTCCACTACTGTTTCCAATATCCTCAGATGAAGTGGACTTACTCAATTCCGCACGGAGCGCATCGGAAATGAACACGCTGGTGATGGTCATTGTTCCATTTTCATAGCTGCCCACCAGCTCATCAAAGGTGGGTGCGCCGCCAATCTTTACTTCCGTCACCGGCGCAGAGAGCTTGAAGCCCAATGTTAGCTCAGGTTCGTCCTTATCGGGGTCGTCGCCGGGTTTAAACAGCTGCAATTCCCTAGGACAACCGGCCAGCAAATAGCCCACCAGGGTAAAGGTGGTGGAAGCCCTGCTCCTGTCCTTCAGCTTACCGCTCCGGTTCTCCTTCACCGCGTTTTTGGAAAGTGGGGCAAAGCGCAGGGCGTAGCCGTCATACTGCGACTTTTCACCATTGGGGATATCTTCCACGATATTAAAGGTGATGGTTTGGTTAAAGAACTTTTTGACCTCGTTTAGGGCCTTGATATATTCGGCCTCGCTTTGCGCTGCATATATAAGCTGACGGACTGTATTACCGGGTAAAGGCGCTCATAAAGGTGCGCTTTGTAAGCACCAACCAAGGTTTCGATTTCTACTTGGGTCGGTTGGTGGAGGGTGACGGAACCCTTGTTTCTCTTATCCTTAATATCCGTAACGACTTCGTTCATTTGCAAACTGCTCAGATTATCGGAGGCTCCGCCTTTTTTAACCCATTCGTCTATATCAGCGGCTTTGAAACGCCAGAGCTTTCCTACCTTGGAGGCGGGCATACCGCGCTGATCAATCCAACGCACGACCGTATGGCGCTTCACGCCAAGATAATCGCAGACCTCTTGTAGTGATATCCATCTATCTTGAATGTTGTTTGCCAGCACGGCAAGCACCTCGCTTTCTTGCAAAGGCATATGACTAATCCTGTGATAATAATACTCCAGGCAAGGCATGAAAGCAATCTAGATTGTAGTTTTATGTAGTATTTAGTTGTTTAGTGAATATGGATTTCCAATAATTGCCTTAGACATGTCCTTTCATGGAACAATCCTGCGGAATGGATGTTGAAATGATGTTTGATGATGAGCTACCAGCTGTAATTTAGGGCACAACAAAAGGCGGACAGCCGAAACTGTCCGCCTTATAACCCGCATTTTTAGGCGGTTCACAAAGTATCCTTATGAACACTCGCCGAAAAAGTTGAGGGTCTTTTCTTTTCAAAGACCTTGGAAAGATTTAAGCCAGTTTTGGAATGACTTGGGAAAGTTGTTGGATGTTTCTGCACTCATAAACGCTGTGACAGTATTTTGCATAATCTCCTATAATGCTGTCTCCCGTATCCCACTGGTTTCCCGGTTCCGGGTTAAGCCAGTAAATCCTGCGCACCTGACTTTTTAACTCTCTAAGAACCCAAGCTTCAGAGGGCCGGCGGTTGTTTCGGGCATCTCCCAGAATAATGATATGGGAATTAGAGCCGATTTTAGGGGCATACTTCTGGTAAAAACTTACCAATGCCTTCCCGTAATCGCTTCTACCATCTCCGGTAACTACTTTGGCTTCTCTGTTAATCCGGTATAAAGCTTCGTTGAAATCCGTGTTAGTAAAAAAATCAGTTATTTCCACAGTATTATCAATAAAAGCAAAGCTTTTGACCTTGCTAAACATATTTTGAATGCTGTAAACCAATTGGAGGGCAAAGGCACTAAAACCTGTCATAGAAATGGAAACATCACATAATAGATATAATTCTGGTTTTGTTGGACGAGGGTATTTAAAACGGAGATCTAGGGGTACTCCCCCCGTATTCAAACTCCGTCGCAGAGTAGAACGAATATCAACCTTACCTTTTCTGGCCTGTTTTCTTTTTTGGGCAATCCGGGAGGCAAGCTTTTTAGCCAGCGGTTTAATCGCTCTTTCCATTTCCTCCAACTGGGTGTAATTAGCTGTAATAATATCAGTTTCTTGTAAATTGACGTTGGGGATTCTTCGTTCGATAAGATCCAAACCCCGGTTATTTAGTTCCCGTTTCTGTAGGGCCTCTCCCACTGCAGCCCGGAAAAAATTCAACATCTGTTCCTCTTCTGCAGGCTGCAGCCAGCTGTCTAACCCTTCTATTATCCTGATTTTCCCTGTGTTTTTTTCTTCCTGTCTTAAAGCCCGTAAAGTATTGACTTTTTTTAGCACTTCCCCTGCAGTTGAGCCACTTCCTCCTGATCCTGGCAAGTTCCCGGGGATAAGGCTAAACTGATCGGCATCTACCTGGATATCTATAGCTACCTCTGCTAATTGGGATAGCTCGTTGAGATCTTGATTTTCAATGGCTGCATCCAAGCGTTCTAAAAATTCTTCCACATTTTTAGGCCGCTCATAGGTAAAATTTTCGTTAAGATCTTTCGGTTTTATTCCTAATTCTTGGGCCTTTTGGGCCGCAGAGCCAAAAAAATAAAGGTTAAATAATTCTTCAAAAATGGGCAGGTGAACACTATCTTTTACTAGGGTAATAGAAAGAGCAAGTTTAAAAGCTTGTTTGTCAAAGACAGAAACATGGGTTAGGGCTTGAAAACAGTCGACTGTTTCAGAAACAGAAATGGGTAGCCCAGCTTTTCGCAGGTAATTAATAAAGCCTAAGATTTGCTTTTCCAAGAAAATACCTCCCTTTTTTTACTTGTTGGGAGATAGTCGGTTTAAACTCTCAAACCGCTACGCAGGCTTTGAGTTACCCTTTCCATATCCCCTTGATATTTAAGCAAAACGTTTAGGGTGGTTTCTACCGTTTGCCGATCTAAACTATCAACTCCCAAATAGAAAATTGCTCTTGCCCAGTCTAGAGTTTCTGAAATACTGGGGGATTTTTTTATGTCCATGCTTCTGATTAAACGGACAACTCGGACAATTTGTTTAGCTAAATGTTCAGGTAATTCCGGTACTTTTAATTTTACGATTTCCAATTCTCTATCCATATCCGGATAGTCTAAAAATAAAAACAAGCAGCGCCGTTTTAGAGCTTCTGTTAATTCCCTGGTATTATTGGAGGTTAAAATAACAAAAGGCGGATTTTTAGCTTTAATTGTTCCCAATTCCGGGATGGAAATTTGAAAATCACTTAAAATTTCCAGGAGAAGAGCCTCAAATTCCAGATCAACCTTGTCTATTTCATCAATAAGTAAAACAGTTGGTTTGTCTGAAGTGATGGCCTTCAGTAAAGGTCTGGATAAAAGGAAATCTTCATCAAAAATATTTTCCTCTATTTTTTCCCAGTCCAGGTCTTTTCCCTGCATGGCCTGGATATGGAGAAGTTGCTTTTTATAATTCCATTCGTAGAGGGCTTTAGCTTCATCCAGACCCTCGTAGCACTGGAGCCTGATTAATTCAGCTTTTTTCATACCGCTTAAGGCTTTAGCTAATTCTGTCTTACCAACCCCGGCTGGGCCCTCAACTAAAACTGGTTTTTGAAGTTTTTCAGCTAAATATAAAACGTTGGCAATTGTATCGCTACATAAGTAACCGTTTTCCTTCATCCCTTCTTTTATTTCATCAATAATTTTACTTTGATCACTATTGGGTCCAAAGGGCAAAACAGCCGAATTTTGCATAACAACCGTTACCACCTTTCTAGAACTTTACTATCATTATAACACAAGGTAAAATAAATCAACTAGGTAATTATTGTGCAAAAAAAAACAAGCATTGGTTTAAAAACCAATGCTTCAACTTATACTTTTTTTTCTCCTTTTAGAGGAATATTTGCCACCAGGGTGACCGTTCTGTCTGAACTTTCAATACCAATATCTAAAGCTTCTTCATCTATTTCAGTAAAACGCTTGATTACTCCAATTAATTCTTCTTTCATTTGTTCTAATAAATAGGGTGGTAAGTTTATTCGATCGTGAATAAGTACCAACTGCAGCCTTTCTTTGGCCAAGTCCTTGCTTTGTTTATCTTTTTTAAAAAATCTAGCGATAAAATCTATCATTTTCTTCCTCCTTAATTATTTCTAATACCTATGATTCTTTTTAAGCTTTCCCTAAAGCTGTATTTTGTTTTTAATTGGAGGAAGGGAACTTCTTCTCCTGTTAATCTTTTTGCTATATTAGAATAAGCTTTTCCTGCCTCCGATCCTTCCTTGAGAATTACCAGATCTCCCCGGTTAGTGGTGATGACAATATTTTCATCCTCCGGAACAACTCCCAACAAATCTATACCAAGGATATCAAGAATGTCTTTTACGTTCATCATTTCTCCCCGTTCTACCATAGCGGGTTTTATTCGGTTAATAATCAATTTGGGGCGGGGTAGGTTCATCTCTTCCAGCAGACCGATTACCCTATCCGCATCTCTTACAGCAGATACCTCTGGAGTGGTAATGATAATTGCCCGGTCTGCACCGGCAACGGCATTTTTGAAGCCCTGTTCAATTCCGGCAGGACAATCAATTAAAACATAATCAAATTGTTCTTTTAATTCTGAACATAGTTTTTTCATTTGTTCTGCATTAATGGCTGTTTTATCCCTGGTCTGGGCAGCCGGTAAAAGAAATAGGTTGTTTAATCTCTTATCTTTGATCAGAGCTTGACGTAGTTTACACCTTCCTTCAAAATAATCAATTAGGTCGTAAACTATCCTATTTTCCAATCCCATGACGATATCTAAATTGCGCAGGCCAATATCTGTATCAACTAAAACAACGTTATAGTTTAACTTGGCTAAACCTGCCCCCAGGTTGGCGGTGGAGGTTGTTTTTCCTTCTCCACCCTTACCTGAAGTGATTACTATTACTTCGCTCAAAGATATTTCCTCCTTTTATTATTCGATTTAGGAATTAACAATAACCTATTTTCCAATCCAATATTCGACAGAGAGCCAGTAATTCCTGTTCGAATAGCTGGCTTTTTGAAAATTAGGCAGGTAATTTAAATTGAATAAGGAAAAGATTATATAACATGAAAAAGAAGAAAGGGTGAAGTTAAATTGGCTAAATATTTAGGAAAGAATATCCCCCAGGAATATGCCGATTTTATTAATAGCAATTTGATTAATGGAATTTGGGCTACTGTTGACGAAAATGGTTATCCCAGGACTGCTCCTATAACTTTTATTCGGGTAAAATCGGAAAATACTTTACTTTTAGGTATTGGGGCTAAAACCAGGATGGCAGACAATGTAAAAAGAGATGGAAAAATTTCCTTATGTATAGTAGAAGCTGGGGATATAGCTTTAAGCATTAGGGGAAAGGCTAGGATTATAAAAGAACCTATGGATTGTAATAAATACATGGCTGTGGTCAGTGTGGATATAGAAGAGGTAAAAAGCGATACTTCTCCTGATTCCAAAGTGGTTCGGGGGATAGGAATTGAACCTCGGACGGAGAGGGGAGCCCGCTTTATCCAAGAAGTTAATCGGGAGTTGGATGAACTAGTCCGCTGATTTGGTTGTCAAAAATGCTTTTACCTATTATAATGGAGAATATTAGCAGTTAGGCCTAGGTTTAATTATGACTTAGAGGGGGATAAGGGTGAAGCAGACTAGTAGTAAGCAATTATTTATGTTAGGAGTAAAAGAAGCACTACCTTTAGCCCTTAGTGTTTCTACATCAGGATTAGTCTTTGGTCTCCTGGGTAAACAGTTGGGAATGACCATGCTGGAATTGACTCTGATGTCTGCTTTAGTTTTTGCCGGAGCAGCCCAGTTTGCTGCCCTTCCCTTGATTGCTTCTAATTTGGATCCCTTTTCTATAGCTTTAACCACATATATTATTAATCTTCGTTATTATTTAATAGCGGCTTCTCTGCTGCCCTATTGGTGGGGTAATAAAACAAAAACCAATGCTTTTCGGGCTTTTTTCTTAACTGATGAGGCTTATGCTTTAACTATTAATCGGTATGAGAAGGGCTTTTATTCTACTTCTTATTATTGGGGAGTAGCCTTGTCAATTTATTTCGGTTGGGTAGGAGCTACTATACTTGGGGTTTTGGGTGGCAAATTGATTCCTGATCCTGCCCGCTTTGGTTTGGATTTTGCTTTTCCGGCTGCTTTTTTAGGTTTAATAATTCCCCAATTGAAATCCGTTGATAAACTGATAGTTGCTCTGGCTTCAGCTGTTTTATCTATTTGGGGTTCAATTTATCTTCCCGGAAAGTGGTATATTATCCTAGCCGGCCTTGCAGGCAGTTCCCTACCGCTTTTCTTTTCTAAGGGGGAAAAATCGAATGAATAGCACCAGGTTTATTATCATTATTGCCATGGCTTTAGCAACTTACTTTACTAAAGGATCTTTAATGTTCCTAAAAAGAAGGAAAAAGTTACCTCCACTAATCAATAAATGGCTGAGTTATATTCCTCTGGCCATTATGGTTTCCTTGATAGCGCCATCTTTTTTTATCCAAGAAGGGCAATTTATTTGCAGTTGGTTTAATCCTTATTTGTGGGCGGGGATTTTTGCTGCGTTCACTGCTTATTGGAAAGAAAATATGTTATTGACTATGGTTGTGGGTATTATCACTTTGCTGATATTTAAAACTATTAATTAATTGATTAATAGTTTAGCTATTTAAGCCCACAACTATTTTTTATTGCCGGCTTTTATCACCTGCACCAAGGAGGAAGTAAAGACAATTCCCGCAGCAATTACTCCTGCACTCAGCAGGGTGTTGATTCCTGCCTCCAATCCCTCAGTTAATTCAGAATGGAGAAAGTGAAGCATGGTTTGGTAAATTAAACGTCCTGGAACCAAGGGGATAATTCCTACTATAGTATATACTGTGGCCGGTTTTTTTTGCCAGGCGGCAAGGGTTTCTCCTGAAACGGCTACCAATACTGCTCCCAGAAAAGTACCCAAGATGGGAGAATTATTACCTGCTATTAAGAGCCCCAATTGGCCTATAAGACCGCAAAGGCCTCCCAAAAACAAGCTTTCTCTAGGAACATTAAATAAAAGGCCAAAACCGAAAGATGCACAGAAGCCCATTATTAACAGTAAGAAAAAGTTCATCTTATTTACCTCCTGGTTAATACCAAAAACTTAGAACCAGGGCTACCCCAGCTGCAATTGCCAAAGCACTGAGAAAAGCTTCCATTGCCCTTCCTGTGCTGGCGATTAAATCACCGTGCATGGCATCCCGCAGGGCATTGGTTATTGCTACCCCTGGTACTAAGGGCATGATTGTTCCTAGAATGATGTTTCCGGGGTTAAGGCCAAATCCTAAATGGGTGATTAAGAGTGAACTTAGAGCGGCCAGGGCACCGCCGAAAGCATCTCGGAAGAAAAGGGGTAATTTCCTTTTCATTAATAACTGGGAGCCTAATTGAACCAGGCTGCCGGTGATAAAGGCCGGAGCAAAATTAGCAAGAGGCCCTCCGAAGAGAATAGCAGAAGAAGACGAAATAATTCCTGCTCCAATGATACGAATGAATCTTCCATATTTAAGCTTTTCTTGATCAATTTGATTTAGGCGGTTAAAACTTTCTACCAAATCACAGGGGGTTTCTGTAAAGTTCCTGGTAAAGTCATTTATAGCCGCTATTTTATCCAGGTTAATGGTGCGTTCATTAATTCTTAGCACCCTGGTAATTACTTTGCCATCAGTGTCAGTTAGGGAAACAAAAATCCCGGTAGGAATAACAAAACTGCTTACTTCTTTAATATTTCCTGCTTTAATTAGGCGGTCGATAATGTCTTCTACCCTGTAGGTTTCTGCCCCGTTTTTAAGCATTATTTCTCCAGCCCTCAAAGCCAAAGCCAGTAAGCTTTTTGGTTGATAATTAGCCACAAACATACTCCTTTCAGTTTTTTTAGTTCATTATAACTTAATTTGGAAAAGCAAACAATATAAGGCAGCTAGGGATATTTCCTCGGTATTTTGGACATAACTAAAAGTGGGAAAAAATTTGCCAAATAAGAAGTTCTAGGATAAAATAGCTGATGGGCCAACTTGCCTGGTTCAAAAAGTTTTATCTGCCAAGCAAGCTTGTCAAATACTAAGTTGGAATAAAGGCTTTGGCTGTTGCAAAACTCTATTCTGGATAAAAATTAATAAGGATGAGATTTAGAGGAAAGGAGTTAGGCTTAAATGAAGTGTAAATTACTAGCCGGGGTGATTGCTGTTTTATGCTTGTTTTTTTTATTAAGTTTAGACAGCAGTGCTCTGGCGGCAGGATTCGGTACCGGTACACTAAGATTTGGCGACCGGGGCAGTGATGTGGTAAAACTTCAGAGCAGGCTCAATGAATTGGGTTACGATGTGGG
>DUMD01000194.1 GCA_012840065.1 Clostridia bacterium | reverse complement strand
CTTACCCTTTGTCAAGATCTTTTATACATCTTTCTGTTTTTCTTCTTGCCAATCTGAACAATGGCTTTTACAATATATCATATCTTAGAGTTGTTTTTCAATCTGAATTTTTTAGTTTTAATTCTTTTATTTATTTAAAATCTAGAAATCTGGGTCATTAATAAAATAATTACTCGATTTTTAATTAGATAAACCATATATTAAAAATTAATGCAAGAAAGGTTTTTAAAACTTAGAAATTTAATTTTATATAGTATTAATAAAAAGGAGCGAAGAAAATTGAAAAGCCAAAAAACGAAATTAAGATTAAGCCCTCCCAATACTCCATTAGGAGTAATTGAAAGAATCATTGGTATTTCTTTTGGTTCTATGCTTATGGCGATTTCTATTAATGCCTTAATTGCTCCTTACGGTTTGCTTTCCGGAGGAATTAGCGGTTTAGCCCTTTTAACAAAATATGTTTTTAATCTGCCTATACCTTTAGGAATTTTTCTTTTTAATGTTCCTATATTCATCTGGGGAATAAAATGTCTTAGCAAAAGTTTTCTTGTCTATAGCTTCGTCGGCATTATTACTTTAATTATTGCTCTTCCTTTAACAAAACCTTTTATTCCTATACCCGACTTGGACTTAATTCTAGTTTCAATTTCTTCCGGCATAGTAAACGGCATTGGTGGGGGAATTATTTTTAAATATGGTGGTTCTCCTGGTGGAACCAGTATTATTGCAATGATTATGAAGAAAAAAAGAAATATATCAATCGGATCCTTTTCTTTCTATTCTAATGCCCTTATTCTAGCACTATCCCTATTCTTTTTTGATTTAAAAATTACCTTGTACACAGCAGTCAGTATATGGATAAGCGGGAAAATGAATGATTATGTTATTGACGGAATCAACCGCAACAAATCTGTTATCATCATTTCAGATAAAAGTGCTGAAATTGCAATGCACATCATGAAAGATCTGCACCGAGGTGTAACTTATTTAGAAGGATGCGGAGCTTTTTCAGGATGTCATAAATCAGTAATCAATTGTGTAGTTAGTAATTACGAAATCGCTAAGCTTCGCGAAATTGTCGCTAATCTAGATCAGCAAGCTTTTATGTTTATCACAGACGTGACAGAAGTATCAGGTAAAGGTTTCACCTGGGGGTAGAAACTTATCTCTTTTCTTTAAACAAAAAGTAATACCATAATTATCAGTTACCAAACAAGTTTAAGAGCTAGAAAGACTAGTCTTTCTAGCTCTTAAACTTGTAATTTTACTTCTTTACCCCATTCCACAGGTTTTCTTCCCTTCTCAGTAATAACCCAAAGTGTAGGTATAGGAAAAGGTTTTTGGGGCGCAGGGCCAAACCCATCTGTCAGATAAATTATGGCATCCGGTTTTATTTTTGATTTCCTTACATAGTCAAACACAGGATTAAAATTCGTTCCTCCCCTTCCGTGAAAATGCAAATCCAAATCAGCTTTTTTCTTAAGTTCATATACTTTTTGGATTGCTGCATCACATTCAACAACTGTTATTTTTGATTTTGATTGCTGGATTCTTTCTATTTCTGCAGCAAACTGACTTAATTCACGGCTGCTAATTGAACCTGAAGTATCTATTGCTACAAGTAAGTTGCTATAGTAATCTTTTTTATATCCGGGATTCTCTTCCGGAAAACGACGATTAACTTTTTTCCAAGTTGGCTTACGATTATGGGCACGGCTTCTGGCAATAAACATTCTCATTATTTTTTTCCAATTCAGTCTACTATCCACTAAGTTCTTAACGAAATGAGAAATTGATTGTGGAATTTCTCCTCTAGATTTGGCATAGGCATCTTTGACCATCTCCTTAACTAAAGCTTCTGCCAATTCGCTGCCAAGCTCGTCGGAATCATCCCAAGTAGTGTGTAAATATTTATATTTTTCATTAAGATCCTCATTTTCTTCTTGCTCGCCACCCTCACTAGTTTGACTTGTTTGCCTCATCTCACCATTAGTTGTTCCAAGATCATTTTGAATTTCCTGACTAGCTTTCCCTTCACTCCTGCCTCCCTTACCTCTATTCTCTTTCTTTTTCAGTAGCTCATAATATTCTTCCACTGCCAGCCCAAGTGGTAAATCATGGTTCTCTACTTTTAAAGCTATTTTGGGCAATGGATAACTAACTAATTGATTTGCAACAAAATCACAGGCTAAATTCCAAATACCTGGCTGGCGATTACCCCTTCTAACTGTATGCCCAGCAATTAAATGAATCAATTCGTGTTCTATTACCCCCAGCATCTCTTTTTTATTAGCACAGTTTTTTTCAAAACCAGAAACATTATAATAAAATTGAGGAATTCCATCTTTTAAACTAACAGCAGCAATAGGAACATCTTTTTGGGGTATTTTTTGCATTTGGGTAAGTAAATAGGCATAAAATGGTTTTTCTCTTAATAGACTGATAGTTAAATCTTCAATAAATTTCATAGATTCACCTCAATTTAATTTGGTTCTACTTCTGTATATATTTTTACCATAGCATCATAAAGCTTTTCGTCTCTGGCTAAAATAGGTTTAATATGTTCGAATGAAATTAATCTTTTAACAGTCCCAAACAACAAGTCCCTTTTTAAGTCCATTAAAAAAGCAACTAAATTTTGTTCGTTAATTTCTTTTTCTTTATTCGCACAATAATCGATTAAACTATTGATAATGGAATTAAGAACATCAAGACGAGCATTTAAAATTTTATTTCTTACCTGCTCGTAATTATTCATTATTTCTTCCGCACTTACAGGACGTTCAAACTTTTCAAGCCTATATTTCATAAAGGTAGCAGCTGCCTCTTTACCAATCAGTCCTGCAAAAACCTCATAATGTAAGCGCTCTGGGATATCACAACGGGACAAAACATAGTTTAGCATTTCATAGCTTCTTGGCGTTGGTTTTATATCTAAACCAAAATCCTCTATGGTACTTACAAAAAGTAAATCTTCATTTGCTTGCACAAAATCTAAAATTTCTTGACAAATATTATTATTTCTCGCCCAGTTTAGCCAAGTATTAACATTAGGCTTAATCATTAAATGCATAAACCTATCCATAAGAGCAATATCAAACTCTGCCACAAAATAATCACCTTCAGCCGGATTTCCGGCACAGACCACCTTCCACCCCTCAGGAAGCACATGG
>DUMD01000193.1 GCA_012840065.1 Clostridia bacterium | reverse complement strand
ATAGAGCAATAGCGCCCAGCTGTTTTGCCTCTGTTAAGCTGGTAGTTATAGTCTCAACGACATAATTTGCTCGCACAGCTTTATTTACCTGATTTTCAATTTCTCTGATTTCTTCGCTTGTAAGTGGTTGAAAATGGGTAAAGTCAAAGCGTAAACGATCAGGACTTACTAATGAACCTGCCTGCTGAACATGTTCTCCCAAAACATTTCTTAAAGCTTTATGCAACAAGTGGGTAGCACTATGATTTGCAGCAACCTTTCTACGGTATCCAGAATCCACTCTAACTTTAACATTATCACCAACATTAACTTTTCCGTTTTTAATTTTCGCTTGATGAACAATGATACCATTAACAAAACGTTGGGTATCTTCAATCACTGCCTCTAGTTCTTCTCCCAAAACAAATCCCCGATCTCCGACTTGGCCGCCTCCCTCTGCATAAAAGGGAGTTGAATTGAAAATCAACTTAACTTCTTGCCCTTTAGATGCAGATTCAATCAGCCTATCTCCTTCAATTATTGCCATAACTTTTGCCTCTACCTCTAACCTATCATAACCACAAAAATCTGTCTTTTCTAGATTGGCTTTGTTAAGTAATTCCCCGAGGCCGCTTGCCACATGGTCAGCTTCTTTATGGGCTGCCCTAGCCCGTTCCCGTTGAATTTTCATTTCTGCTTCAAAACCTTCCAAATCAACAGATAAACCAGATTCTTCAGCAATTTCCTGGGTTAATTCTAAGGGGAAACCATAGGTATCATAAAGTCTAAAAGCATCTTCCCCAGACAAAACTAATTTATTTCCTTCTTTCTGTTTTAAAATAATGTCATTAAGAAGTTGCAACCCTTGGTCTAAAGTTTCTTGAAAACGTTCTTCTTCAATTTTGATTACCCTAAGTATATATTCCTTTTTCTCAACCAGTTCCGGGTAAGCATCACCCATTATTTCTATTACTTTATTTGCTACTTTATAAAAAAATATTTCTTGAATACCAAGTAATTTACCA
This sequence comes from Clostridia bacterium, assembly GCA_012840065.1. Lineage (GTDB taxonomy): Bacteria > Bacillota > DUMD01 > DUMD01 > DUMD01 > DUMD01. The sequence goes on along the minus strand of DUMD01000193.1, from coordinate 3,502 downwards.
TGCCGGATAGCCCTGCGTAAAATTCTTCTCAGAACATAACCCCTTCCCTCATTAGTAGGCAAAATACCGTCAGCTATCATAAAGGTAGTTGCTCGAGCATGATCAGCAATTACTCTCAATGAAGTAGAAGTTTTTTCATCTTTCCCATACTCAGCATTGGCCAATTCCGCGGTATAAACAATTAAAGGTTTTATTAAGTCAGTATCAAAATTTGATCTTACTCCTTGTACTACAGAACATATCCGTTCCAGTCCCATTCCTGTATCTATATTTTGTTTTGGCAAAGGAGTTAAATTCCCATTTTCATCCCGATTAAACTGCATAAAAACAAGGTTCCAAATTTCCAAGTAGCGGTCACAATCACAACCTACGCCACATCCAGGTTGGCCACAGCCTGCTTCAGGTCCTAAATCGTAATATATTTCTGAACAGGGACCACAAGGGCCAGTTGGACCCATAGCCCAAAAATTAGTTTCTTCGCCCATTCTAATAATCCGTTCTTCAGGTATTCCAACTTTTTCGTGCCAAATTTGATAAGCTTCATCATCATCATTATAAATTGTGATCCACAATTTTTCCTTAGGTAATTCCAAAACCTCTGTTAAAAACTCCCAGGCCCAAGGTATGGCCTCAGCTTTAAAATAATCACCAAAAGAAAAGTTCCCCAACATTTCAAAGAAAGTATGGTGCCGAGCTGTTTTCCCTACATTTTCTATATCATTTGTTCTAACACATTTTTGAGAAGTTGTTGCTCTAGGAAAAGGTCTTGGAACCGTTCCCAAAAAAATCTTTTTAAAAGGAACCATTCCGGCAATAGTCAACAATACAGTTGGATCCTCCGGAACCAGAGAGGCACTAGGTAAGATTTTGTGTTGTTTACTCTCAAAAAATTTTAAAAACTTGCGACGCAACTCACTACCAGTCAGCATTAACCAGTCCTCCTTCTCGCATTCATAATATTTTGAAAAAACATAATAATCTCGTCCCTGCTAACATAGAATATTCTATCCTAACAGGGACGAGATTATATCTCGCGGTACCACCCTGATTATTAGTACTTCACAGTACTAATCACTTGCGGTGTTTCCACACCTGACAGATAACGGCTGTCTACCGATTAGCATACTTTTATTTCCGCTAATTGACTCCAAGACGGCATTCACTTAGATTACCTAAGGTGTTTCACCTACCCACCCCTCTCTATAAAAGTAACCTAAGCTACTTCTTCTCTTCATTGTCATAATTACGATTAATTTATCTGAATTATACATAATTTGCTTATTATTGTCAATAAAGATGATTCATCGCTCCTCCTGCCTTCTATCAGTCATCAATAAAGCAATATGTTTCAAAACTACTTTTATAATCGCAGCAATAGGTATGGCTAACAGCATTCCTATAACACCCTTCCACTGTCCACCAACTAAAAGAACGAATATTACCAGGGCAGGATGAAAACCAACATTAGTTCCCACAATTTTAGGAGTAATAATATTTCCCTCGGCTTGCTGAATAACCACAAATAAAACTAACGTTTTTAAAGCTAGCCAGGGGGATTGTAATGCTGCTACTATAATAGGAGGTATAGATCCTATTATCGGTCCAAAGTATGGTATTAACTCAGTTACAGCAGCAATTACACCAAAAAGTAAAGCAAAATCCACACCTAAAATAGTAAGTCCTAAAAAAGTAATTAATCCGATTATTAGACACACTGTAAGCCGCCCCCTAATAAAAGCAGCCAGTACATCATTTATATCCCTGAAAAGATGAAAAATCTGTTTAGTATATTTTGGGGGCACTATTTGAACTAGCTTTGCTTTAAATTTTTCCACATCCTTAAGAAAATAAAAGGACAAAATAAGAGCCATAACAAAATTAAAAATTCCTTTAATAAAGGTTATAACAAAATTACTAATTCCACCTATTAAATTTTGAAGCATTGTTTGGAATTTTTCAACTAATTGAGGTAAAATATTTAATTGTTTAAAGGCATTCTGAATAATTTCACTGGCTCCCTCTGGTAAAGACATATTGTTTATATTTTGCTCAGCATTGAGATAAAAATCATGAATCTGGGCAACATATCTAGGAAATAAAATTGTCAATTTATTTAATTCGCTAATTAATCTTGGAATTAACCAAATAATGAAAAAAGCTAAAACAGCTAATATAGATACATAAATTATTATAATTGCAACTATTCTATGCATTCCTTTTTTTATTAATAAGTTAACTAAAGGATTAACTAAATAAGCAATACCTATTGCAAAAATAAACGGTGTTAAGATCGGGAAGACATAAGAACGAATAGCAAAATAAACATAGTAGAAAAGTAAAACTAAACTCATCACTCCGCCAATAATTAAAACCAAGGTTAAGATCTGTTTCTTATTAAGCGTCATAGTTAGTAACAACCCCCATAACTTAAAATTCCAGGATGAGATGGTTTACTTATATCTTCCTCATCCTGGAAAATTCTCTTTTCCAAGTATGCTTTACTTATTCCTTTACCCTTTTCCCAAGTCTTATTAACTTATCACCAATTTGCAACATTTTTTCGCCGCCAAATTTTTTTATTCTTTTTTTATTTAAATTCATTTGTTTAATCATATATTTTTTTCTTCTTTTTGTAAATACGGATTTTGAAAGGTTATCTCCTAATTCATTTGCTTTTTTTATTAAATTTTTTGCTTCATTTCTCGCCCATCCATTATCTATTCTTTTGTTTCGCATAGATAAATAAGCTAATCCTGAACCAACAACCCCACCTAAAAGAAGACCCTGCCAAAACTTTCTTCTAACCAATAGGTATCACCTCATCTTTAATATTTGCAACCTCACTGTTCCCATCTTTTTCATTTGTTATTGAAATCAGGGTCCCGTCCGCCTCTACTTTATAAGCCTGTACCTGCCCGTTAACAATAGTAAACTCAACAAAACAATCCCAACAATAGTACTGATTTAATCCTATTCTGCCTACTATACTTCCTCCGCATACAGGACATGCCATCTTTATACCCCTCTCTTAGATTTTTTTTCATCTAACTTTCCACTATACCTAGAAAGTTTTTCTGCTTTTTTTGATTCAGTATTAAGTAAATAACTAATTTTAAATTTCTCTCCGTTAATCTGCCCATATTTGGCCAGGTTTCTTTTACCTTCATCTTCTTTTTTTCCCTTTTTATCTTTCTCTACATATTTCTTCTCATCATCACCAATATTCATAATATCCCTACCATACCTTTTTAATTTTTGGCTGAACAAATCTAACTCCTCATTAGCTTTTTCAATTTCTCTGATTGTATCAGCCTTTAACTCGGAAAAAGCTGCCTTTAGCCCCCTTCCCTGCTGTTTAATTTTATTTTCTACCCAATCAGGCACAATAACAGCATCTTTTCCTATCGTTATCGAATCAGGAAGGGGTATTACTACTCTTCCATCAATAAGATCTTTAATTACACCGCCGGAAATTTCATAACCTTCTATATAGCCGCTTTCT
>DUMD01000192.1 GCA_012840065.1 Clostridia bacterium | reverse complement strand
TTAATAGCTTTGAAGGTGGCTAACCTGTCCGAAGATCAGAAGAATTTCTTAAGATTTTTCTTCTATCTTAGTTTTCCGACCATGTTCTGGGGGTTCATTTATGGATCCTTCCTTGGCGGAATTGTTCCCATGAAGGTTTATATCGATCCTGCTACCCAATATCAGGAAGTGCTGATTTTGTCTGTGGCTTTTGGGATCATCCATTTGTTCTTCGGTTTAGGAATCAAGGCATATATGAATATCAGGGATGGAAAGTATTTGGATGCCCTTTATGATGTAGGTTTTTGGATAATGATTTTAGTTGGTGCTATTCTCTATTTTGTAAACATGGCTATACCTATGGCTCCGGTGGTAAAAACCATTGCCACTGTTCTTATGGTTGTTAGTGCAATTGGAATTATTCTCACCGGAGAAAGAGGAGCAAGCTCAATTGTAGGTAGGATTTTCGGCGGGCTATATAGTCTCTATGGGATTTCCAGCTATGTGGGAGACTTTGTATCTTATTCCAGGCTGATGGGCCTAGGTTTATCTGGAGGATTTATCGGCGCTGCCATCAACATGATGGTGAGAATGTTGCTGCCTAATGGAATTGTCGGGATAGTAGCTGCGGTTATCCTATTTGTTGGTGGACAAATTTTTAACTTATTCATAGGTGCTCTAGGAGCTTACGTTCATGCTATCAGGCTTACCTATGTAGAATTTTTCAGTAAATTCTATGAAGGTGGCGGCAAAGCATTTAATCTGTTTAGAAGTAAACCAAAATATATTAACTTAAAATAATTAAGGAGGAATGAAAAATGACTTTTGGTGAATTATTTGTTCAACATGGGGGAGTTGTTATTGCAGCATTAGGAATGGCAATATCCGTAATCTTATCCGGTATAGGTTCTGCAAAAGGTGTAGGAATGGTTGGTGAAGCAGCTTCAGGAGTTATTATTGAAGAACCGCAAAAATTTGGTAAATCTTTGGTGCTTCAATTGTTACCAGGTACACAAGGTCTGTATGGATTCGTTATTGGTTTGATGGTGTTGACAAAACTTAATGTGAATATGTCCTTAGCTGAAGGATTCTATCTGTTTATGTCTTGTCTGCCGATTGCAATTGTCGGTTTGATTTCAGCTATTGCACAGGCTAAAACAGCAGTTGCAGGTGTTGCTATTCTTGCCAAAAATGAGGAGCATTCAACTAAGGGTATAATCTATTCTGTAATGGTTGAAACCTATGCGCTATTGTCTTTCGTTATATCCTTAATCCTGGTAAATGCAGTAAGCTTCTAAGTCTAACATGTAGCTCTGACCTGGAGGTGACGTAATGTCAAATTTAGATAATTTGGTGCAGAAGATATTAGATGATGCAAAATACCAGGCTGATATGATAATGGAAGAATCTAAAAAGGTTAACGAAGAGATAATAAATGCAAAAGTTAAGGAAGCTAATGAAAGAAAGGCTAAGATTTTAGAGAGGGCTGCTACCGAGGCCAGCCTTTTAAAAGAAAGGGTAATTTCTAATGCAGAGCTGCAGGTTAGAAATGAAAAACTGAAAGCAAAACAAGAAGTGGTAGAAAGAGTATTTTCCCTTGCCAAAGAAAGATTAAAAAATATAGATGAAGAAAAATATATAAGCTATCTCAAAAATACCCTTAAAGGTTTGAACTTAAAAGGTACTGAAACTCTCATTGTACCGGAAAAAATGAAAGCAAAGGTTAAGGCTCTGGAGCTTGGTCTCAAGGTATCAGATAAGGAAACTATTGATTCCGGATTTTTACTAAAGGATGAAGGTGTTTTATTGAACCATACCTTCGATGCTTTAGTAGATTTTCTAAGGGAAGAACTTGAGGTAGACGTTGCCATGAGTCTTTTCAAAGAATTGGAGTGATTTCATGGACAGAATGGATTTTCTCCAAGCTGTAGCGAGAACCAGGGTCTTTGAAACCAGACTCCTTACCTGGGCAAGAATTGAAAGAATGGTTGATGCAAGAGATATTGAAGAAGTTTTTAGGATTTTAGGTGAAACTGAATATGCTAATGTAATGCCGGGGAGTTTGAGAGGAGAAGATTACGAAAAAATTTTGTATGCTGAACTCAAAAGGGTCTACAAATTAATGGAAGAACTATCTGCGGAAAAAATTGTGGTTGATTTGATGGCTTTAAAATATGACTACCATAATTTAAAGACCCTTGTTAAGAGCAAGGCTCTTAACAAGGATTTAGACGAACTTTATATTCCTCTTGGTACTCAGGATTTTCAGCAAATAAAGACAGCTTATTTAGCTGGTGATTTGAAAGATGTAGATCCAAAATTTAGAGAGGCTCTGGAGGCTGCTACTAATGATTTTGAGTTAAAGGGCGACCCCCAAAGAATAGATCTGATTCTGGATAAGTATTATTTTCAGCATCTTTATGAACTGGCTAAAGAAACTGATATTCCTTTGTTTGTAAATTATGTGCAAGATTTAATTGATTTCAGCAATATTAAGACCTTAATCAGATTAAAGAAACAAAACAAGGATCTTAGATTTGTGGAGGAAGCTTTACTTTCCCATGGGAAAATTAAAAAAGAGGAAATTGCACTACTTTTAACCGATTCATTAGATAGTATTATCAACAAACTGAGAAATTATGAAATCGGTCCGGCGACTAAAAAGGGATTGGAAGCTTATCAAAGGACCGGGCGTTTATCAGATTTTGAAAAAGAGATGGATAATTATCTCATGGGGTTAAATAAGCCTTCACAATATATTCACTTTGGTCCTGAACCTATTTTCTCTTATTTGGTCGCAAAGGAAACAGAAATAAAAGTATTAAGAATTATAATGGTTTCTAAGCTTAACAAGCTTTCTCCAGATGCCATAAGAGGAAGGCTGCGTGATTTATATGTTTAAGATTGGCGTAGTGGGAGACAAAGACTCGGTACTTGCCTTTAAGGCTTTGGGAGTGGATGTTTTCCCGGTTTATGATGGGGTTGAAGCGAGAAGAATAGTAGATACCATTGCCCAGCAAAAATATGGCATTATTTTCATTACTGAACAGATCGCCAGTTTGATTCCGGAAACGATTGAACGCTATGATAGAGAACTGATTCCAGCAATTATCTTAATACCTAGCAATCAAGGCACTTTAAATATCGGCATGAGGAGAATTAACGAGAATGTCGAAAATGCCATAGGGTCAAATATTTTGTAGAAGGAGAGGGCTTATCTTGAAGGTAGGAAGAATAGTAAAGGTGTCCGGACCCTTAGTTGTGGCTGAGGGAATGGATGAAGCTAATGTCTATGACGTAGTCCAAGTTTCGGATAATAAACTGATTGGCGAAATAATTGAAATGAGGGGAGATAGGGCCTCCATTCAGGTATATGAGGAAACCACCGGTATTGGTCCGGGGGAACCTGTATATACCACGGGAGAGCCTCTCTCAGTTGAACTAGGGCCTGGACTGATTGAATCGATGTTTGATGGTATACAAAGACCCCTGGAATCCATTAGGGATTTATATGGAGATTTCCTGTCCAGGGGGGCAGATGTACCTGCTTTGGATAGAAACAAGAAGTGGAAATTTGAACCTACTGTCAAAGTAGGGGATCAGGTTGTTCCCGGGGATATTATTGGGACAGTACAAGAAACCTCTATTGTTCTTCATAAAATTATGGTGCCGGATGGAGTTAGCGGTATAGTCAAATCAATAGAAGCAGGAGAGTTTACTGTAGTGGATACTGTTTGCGTCGTAGAAGGACCGGATAAGACCATCCATAACCTGCAAATGATGCAAAAATGGCCGGTAAGAAAAGGAAGAAGATACGTAAAGAAAATACCTCCAAACGAACTCTTGTACACCGGCCAAAGAGTAATTGATACCTTTTTCCCTGTTACTAAAGGTGGAACTGCTGCTGTTCCCGGGCCTTTCGGTTCAGGTAAGACAGTAGTTCAACACCAGTTGGCAAAGTGGGCAGACGCGGAGATTATTGTCTACGTAGGCTGCGGAGAACGGGGAAATGAAATGACAGACGTATTAATGGAGTTCCCTGAATTGATTGACCCGAAAACAGGGGAATCTCTAATGAAAAGGACAGTATTAATTGCTAATACTTCCAACATGCCGGTTGCGGCCAGGGAAGCATCCATCTACACAGGTATTACTATTGCTGAATATTTCAGGGATATGGGCTATTCGGTAGCTCTTATGGCCGACTCCACATCCAGATGGGCGGAAGCCCTCAGGGAAATGTCAGGTCGGCTGGAAGAAATGCCCGGCGACGAAGGTTATCCGGCTTATTTAGGTTCTCGGATTGCTGAGTTTTATGAACGGGCCGGAAGGGTACAATGCTTGGGTAGTGATAACCGTCTAGGTGCACTGACGGTAATCGGAGCAGTTTCTCCCCCAGGTGGGGACATTTCTGAGCCGGTATCCCAGGCGACCCTGAGGATTGTAAAGGTATTCTGGGGCCTTGATGCTAACCTGGCTTATAGAAGACATTTCCCTGCCATAAACTGGTTAAACTCCTACTCCCTCTATCAAAATGAAGTTGATGCCTGGATGGATGCCAATGTTGATCCGTCCTTCTCCGCTAATAGAGCAAGGGCTATGGCTCTGCTCCAGGAAGAAGCAGGTTTGCAGGAAATTGTAAGATTAGTAGGTAGGGATTCTTTGTCCGAGTGGGATCAGCTAAAATTAGAGGTTACCAAGTCGATTAGAGAGGACTACCTCCAACAAAATGCTTTCCATGATCAGGATGCCTTCGCTTCCCTTAAAAAGCAGAACCTGATGTTGCAATTGGTACTCTTCTTCTATGATGAAGCTAGAAGAGCACTGGAAAACGGAGTTTATTTGAACGAAATAATTAACTTGGAAGTTAGAGATAGGATCGCAAGAGCAAAATACATTCCTGAGGATCGGCTGGATGAAATTCTGGAGATTAAGAAGGAAGTAAGCAAGGCAATTGATGATCTTATAAGCAAGGGAGGTATCCTTGATGCTTAAAGAATATAAAACAGTATCCGAAGTTGTAGGTCCCTTGATGGTAGTTGAGGGTGTAGAAGGCGTTAAATATGAAGAATTGGTGGAAATAGAACTACAAACCGGTGAAAAAAGAAGAGGCCGGGTATTGCAAATAGATGGAGACAAGGCAGTTGTTCAGCTATTTGAAGGTTCCACCGGGATTAATCTAAAAGGTACTAAGGTAAGATTTCTAGGCCGTCCCTTGGAACTTGGGGTATCCTATGATATGATCGGTAGGATTTTTGACGGATTAGGCCGTCCGAGGGATGGAGGTCCGAAACTTATTCCGGAAAAAAGGCTTGATATTAACGGTGCACCTATCAATCCGGTTGCCAGAGACTATCCTTCAGAGTTTATTCAAACTGGTGTTTCCGCTATAGACGGCCTTAATACCCTGGTTCGGGGACAAAAATTGCCTATCTTTTCCGGTTCAGGTTTGCCTCATGCTGAGCTTGCCGCTCAAATTGCAAGGCAGGCAAGGGTACTGGGGAAAGATGAAAAATTTGCGGTAGTATTTGCTGCTATAGGTATTACCTTTGAGGAAGCACAGTTCTTTATCGATGACTTTACCCGGACTGGAGCAATTGATAGGGCTGTATTGTTTATGAATTTAGCAAATGACCCGGCTATTGAAAGGATTGCCACTCCAAGAATGGCTTTGACCTGTGCTGAATATCTGGCCTTTGAAAAAGACATGCACGTACTGGTTATCATGACCGATATTACTAATTATGCTGAGGCCTTAAGGGAAATTTCAGCAGCAAGGAAAGAGGTTCCCGGTAGAAGAGGATATCCTGGTTATCTCTATACCGACTTGTCCACTATTTACGAAAGAGCCGGCAGAATTAGAGGAAGAAAAGGTTCTATAACTCAAATTCCAATTCTGACCATGCCGGAAGACGATAAAACCCATCCTATCCCTGACTTGACCGGTTACATTACCGAAGGACAAATTATCCTTTCCCGGGAGCTTTATAAAAAAGGAATCCAGCCTCCGATAGACGTACTACCATCCCTATCCAGGCTTAAGGATAAGGGGATTGGGGAAGGTAAGACCAGGGAAGATCATGCAGATACAATGAACCAGTTATTTGCAGCTTATGCCAGCGGTAAAGAAGCAAGGGAATTAGCCGTTATCTTGGGTGAGTCTGCCCTTTCAGATGTAGACAAAGCTTTTGCCAAATTTGCCGAAGAATTTGAAAGCAAATATGTAAACCAAGGTTATAACAATAATAGAGAGATAACCGATACCTTGGATTTAGGCTGGGAATTATTAAAATTACTGCCTAGAACAGAGCTGAAGAGAATTAGAGACGAATATCTGGATAAATACCTTCCCAAAGAGGCTGAAGGAGTTGAGTAGGAGTGGCAAAGCTAAATGTGAATCCGAACCGGATGGAGCTCTCCAAGCTTAAGGGGAGGCTGGCTATTGCCACAAGAGGACATAAACTCCTTAAGGATAAGCAGGATGAGCTTATGAGAAGGTTTATCGAGCTGATCAAAAAGAATAAAAAACTTCGGGAAGAGGTAGAGAAGGACTTAATTGCCTCCTTTAAAGAATTTTTGATGGCAAGTGCGGTCATGTCTCCTGAAATGCTGGAGGAAGCTGTGGTCTATCCGAAGGAAAGCATTACTTTAGACATTAAAAAGAAAAACATTATGAGTGTTAATGTTCCTGTAATGAATTTTGTAAGAAAGCTGGAGGGAGACGAGGGGAGTATTTTCCCCTACGGTCTTGCCCAAACCTCTTCAGAACTTGATGATGCAATTTCTACCTTATACAGCATTATGCCTAAATTACTGGAACTGGCAGAAATCGAAAAGACCTGCCAGCTAATGGCTGATGAAATTATGAAAACCAGAAGAAGAGTAAATGCCTTAGAATATAGGACTATTCCTGATCTTCAAGAAACAATCAAATATATCAGGATGAAGCTCGAAGAAAATGAAAGAGGAACTATTACTAGATTGATGAAGGTTAAAGACATTATTCAAAAAGAAGCTTAAGTTTTTATAACCCCTGCGGGTGCTGCAGGGGTTATTTTTTTAGATCTTTTCTGGAAAATAATTCTAATAAAAAGTAAAAAAATAAAAATTTTTATACCAACAATTGACTTGCTGGGATTGAGAAAGATGAGTATAAAGATTAGTTTAAAAACAAAAATTAAAAATAAATAAATAAAGGAGATAAAAATATAAGGGAAAGGAGGAAATGGAAAAATAAGGAAGAATATATAGTGGCAGTTAGTAAATGAAAAAAATTGGGAGGATGTTCAAGTGCGTAATAATCAAATAGTAATTGGAATTATTATTTTAACTATCTTTTGCCTGGTTAGCAGCAATTTAAAAGCTCAAGCCCGGGCTGATAATTATGAAGAATTAAATAGCGCCTTCCTGGCTACTGGAGCTAGTTACTTAGGTATGGAATTATGCGGCTGGGTTGTGCAAGAAGGGGAATATTATCCACTTGAACAGTTGGAGAACTTGGGGAAGAGATTTGCTGAGGAGTATAATTTGGACTGGAAAGAAATTGAGCTTGAAAAGCATAATGAAGATGGTTTTAATTCTTTGCATTATCGAGTTCGTATAAATGAAAAGGAAGAAATTCAATTTTCCGCCCAATCCCTGTTTGATCAGTCAGATAAGGGCAAAGAGTTAAAAGAGAGTTATCTGGTGATAACTTTGGCCAGCCAAGAAGATTTAGAGCAAATTACGGTAAAAGCAAACCAATTATTATCCTTTCTCAAGTCCCACAAAGGTAATCCAAAGCTAACCTACAGTATCCACGGGGTTTATCCTAGATTTCTAACTTCAAAAGAAAAAGAAGATTTATTAGAACGATTTTTTTTAACCCTAAAAGGGGAAGCAAAAGATAGGGCCGAAGAGGAAAACTATTTAAGTGTTACCGGTTATTCACCGTTAATAAAAGAAGCTATTACTGTGGGTAAAGATCAGGTGAATGTGCAAATTGCTTTGACCAATTATCAGAGCGATGGAAAAACTTATTTAATTATCGGTTGCCCCCTTATTACCATAGAATATTAGAATTAACAACAGAATATTGGGAGGAATGATATGAGCAAAATTGTCATCAACGGAGGTAGAAGGCTTTCCGGAACAGTTAGGATCAGTGGAGCAAAAAATGCTGTTCTACCCATAATAGCAGCCTCCTTGCT
>DUMD01000191.1 GCA_012840065.1 Clostridia bacterium | reverse complement strand
TTTTTAACATTTTTTTACATAAAAAAAGAGGCTGACCGTTAGGTCAGCCTCAAGAGGATTTAAGCCTTTATTCTTCTTTCTTAATTTTAGCCCAGGTATCCCGCAGGGAAACAATCCGGTTAAATACCAAATTTCCTGGTTTGGAGTCCACAGGATCAACACAAAAATAACCTTGCCTCAAAAATTGGTAACGGCTTCCCGGCTCTGCTTCTGCCAAACTGGGTTCAACCAAGGCAGAAGGCAACACGACCAGGGAATGGGGATTAAGATTGGCTCTAAAATCAGAACCATCCTCCTCATCCTCCGGATTCTCTTTTGTAAAGAGATAATCATATAACCGAACCTCTGCTTTTACAGCATGGGCAGCGGATACCCAGTGGAGTGTCCCCTTCACCTTTTTACCGCTCCCCTGTTCGCCGCTCTTTGTTTCCGGATCGTAAGTACAGTGGACTTCCAGAATTTCTCCGGTTTTTTCGTCCTTAATCACCTGTTCGCACTTAATGATATAGGCATGTTTCAGACGTACTTCCCGGCCCGGAGCCAGGCGGAAAAATTTCTTGGGCGGATCTTCCATAAAATCCTCCTGCTCAATGTAAATTACTTTGGAAAAAGGAATTTTCCTGCTGCCGGCATCCGGATCATTAGGATTGTTTTCAGCCTCAAACCATTCCACCTGGTCTTCAGGATAATTATCAATTACAACCTTTAAAGGACGGAGAACAGCCATGGCCCGGGGAGCCCGCTTATTTAAGTCCTCCCTAATGCAGTGTTCCAACATACCAATATCAACCACACTATTGCTTTTAGCTACTCCGATTCGCTCGCAAAAATCTCGGATTGCCTCCGGAGTATAACCCCTTCTCCTTAGACCAGAAATAGTGGGCATCCGAGGATCATCCCAACCGCTTACATAACCTTCCTCTACCAAAATTCTCAACTTGCGCTTACTCATTACCGTATAAGTAAGATTAAGCCTAGCGAATTCAATTTGCTGGGGCCTTCCCTTAGCCTTAGCCTCTTTGGAATAATCCACATTATCCAACACCCAGTCATATAAAGGACGATGGTCAGCAAATTCCAAAGTACAAATTGAATGGGTAATTCCCTCCAGAGCATCAGAAAGAGGATGGGCAAAATCGTACATAGGATAAATACACCATTTATTCCCCGTTCTATGATGTTCTTTATGCATAATTCGGTATAAAACAGGATCCCTCATGTTTAAATTAGGGGAGGCCATATCGATTTTTGCTCTTAACACCCGGGAACCTTCAGGAAACTCCCCCGCCTTCATTCGTTCAAACAGGTCTAAATTTTCTTCAACGGAACGATTACGGTAGGGGCTTTCTTTACCCGGCTCAATTAGAGTTCCCCTGTATTCCTTGATTTCTTCTGCGCTTAAATCGCAAACATAAGCCTTTCCGGCTTTAATTAATTGAACAGCATATTCGTAAAGCTGGTCAAAATAGTCGGAAGCATAATAGAGCCTATCTCCCCAATCAAAACCTAACCAACGCACGTCCTCCTTAATGGATTCCACAAACTCTATCTCTTCTTTGCTGGGGTTAGTATCATCAAAGCGAAGATTGCAAAGGCCCCCATTAGCTTCGGCTAAACCAAAATTCAAGCAAATTGATTTAGCATGTCCTATATGGAGATAACCGTTGGGTTCAGGGGGAAAGCGGGTATGCACCCGTCCATCATTCTTACCCTGCCGCAAATCTTCAGTAATAATATTCTGAATAAAATTAGTAGTTAATGGTTGATTAGTATCTTTCACTGTTTTATCCTCCTCCACATCCTTATTGGGCTTAACAATTCATTTATCCGCCGGCTAACAGTTCAAGCTCTCTCTTTTTGGAGAAGCCCAACTGTTTAAAGCTCCACCTTGAGGCTAAGAAATTAGATAAAGACTACTAGTTGATGATAACATTATTACAAATAATAGTCACCTTGCCAAGAATTAGACTTTAATTTTTTCCCTTATTTTATCCTTTTTCTTCTTTTTGAAACCCATTAACCTGAAAATTTTACCCTAGAGGGGACAAAAACTGTTGTTTATGTTAACCCCTACTAAAATTATAGCATATTATGCAATACACGATGCAAAAGGGGTGTATTCCATGAATTATAATAAACACAATGACCATCGCCAGCCCTTTGGCTTCCCCTTTACTCCCGGCGGAGGTTTCGGCCCTGGTTTTGGCCCTCCCGGCGGTGGGGGACCTCCCAGCGGTGGCGGACCGCCAAGTGGTCCTCCACCAGCCTTTATTCCCAGTCAACAACAAGGGGTATCCCTGCAGGCTGTTGACCCTGGTGCTATTTCCAACTGCAGAAACAGATTCACCTTCATTTGGTTAGAAGGAGGCGGTTCCTTCTGGGCCTACATCACCTTTGTAGGCAGAGGATCAATTGCCGGCTGGAGATGGGTTGGATTCTTCTGGATCTATTTTGGTTTGGATCTGAGAAGAATCCGAAGTTTCGTCTGCTTTTAAGTTTAAAGAAAAGAGGAAATGCCGCAAAGGCATTTCCTCTTTTCTTTAACGGACATTCAGTCAAGGTTTATTCCGTAAAAAATTTCCGTCATTTCTGTGTTTAATTTTTCAATAATCTCTCTTTTTTCTTCAGGAGTTAAATCCTCCTCATCAATCTCAAACAAATAATTATTCAGATTTAGCTCTTTTACTTTCATTTTTGTATGGAAAATGTTGGATTGATAAATATTCATATCAATTAAATTATATCTTTTAATTGTCTCCTCGGCTATAAAATCTTGAATAGAAGTGATTTTATGATCTATAAAGTGCTTATATCCATCCACATCCCTGGTAAAGCCTCTTACCCTATAATCAATAGTAATAATATCAGAATCAAAACTGTCTATCAAATGATTCAAAGCCTTTAAGGGAGAAATGGTACCGCAGGTAGCAACATCAATATCTACCCTAAAGGTGCTTATCTCATTCTGGGGATGGCTTTCCGGATAAGTATGAACGGTAATATGACTTTTATCCAGATGACCGACAATGTTCTTCCGAATAGGTGTTAGAATCCCCCGGTTGCAGGATGGGTCGAGGACATAAAGAGGCACCTCTTCCTCTGAAATTAACAGCGTCACACTGGCCCCCTGAGGATCATAATCCTGTTTAGCAACATTCAAGATACTTGCTCCAATGATATTGGTAACATCGGTAAGAATTTGAGTAAGCCTTTCCGAATTATACTGCTCATCGATGTACTCAATATATTTTCTTCGGTCTTCCGCAGTTTTGGTATAGCAAATATCATAAATATTAAAACTCAGTGATTTTGTTAAATTATTAAAGCCGTAGAGTTTCATTTTGTTCTGAATATCTTTAGCCACTGTCCTTCCCCATTTCTAATGATATTCTACAAAGTATCAAACTATATTATAGCCTAGTCTGCAAATTCTTTCTAACACAAATTAGGAGTTAATAGCTAAAATAAAGCAAAAATGAGCATATTTTAAAATCAT
Source organism: Clostridia bacterium (assembly GCA_012840065.1). GTDB lineage: Bacteria > Bacillota > DUMD01 > DUMD01 > DUMD01 > DUMD01. Next base: position 3,606 of record DUMD01000191.1, on the reverse strand, counting down.
ATTAATTATGTCCTTATTTTTCTGCCTTTTCCCAATGTTTGCATTCGTTTTCTTAAATAAAAAATAAGTTTTTCTTCCATCAATTTTGGAGAAAAATTTTTTTAAGTTCCAGACAATTTTCTTTGGTAAATATATTTAACTGTTTTTTTATATTAGCTATACGTATTTTAAATAAGTTTTAAACATCTCCAGGATAATCCATAGATTCCCTCTAAACAAAAGAGAAAACTCGACCGCAAAAAGATAACCGCATTCCTCACATAAACCTTCAATTTCCACACACCTGCCGCAAATATATCTCTTGCCATCTTCCCAGACCAAACATTGATAACAAGGCCTCGGCCAGTTATTTTTTAAATATATTTTTAAAGCACCGGGCAAATTGAAAACAGGTATGCCCTGTTTAACCATGCTTTTAATCCTTTCGATGGTTTCTATTTTCTCCTCCCGGCTTAAACTAAGGGCTTCCGTACCTTGATAGGGAGTATGCAAGTTAAAGGAAATGGAATTAACCCGGGGATGCTCCTTTGCCAATCTCCCCACCTTTTCAATCTCCTTATAGTTTAACTTATTAACCGCCATATAAATACAAATATTAGTATCCTTTGCCAGCTCCAAATTTTTCATAATGGTATCAAAGGTATCGCCCCTAATCAGATTATGAGTTTCCCTCATCCCGTCAAGGCTTAAAAATACCAGGTCCGCTTCGGGTAAATTAAGGTCAATGGTTCCGTTTGTTACCACATTAATTAAATAAAAACCGATTTTTCTCCCTTCTCTAATTAAATCTTTAATGGTTCTGCCCTGATCCTCCCAAAGCAGGGTTTCTCCCCCACAGAAAAAGAGAATCCTTATGCCGTCCCGATAAAAATTGTGCATTTCTTCTAAAACTTTCTCATAGGATTGCATCTTTCGCTTAATATTATTAACCGCACAATGTTTGCAGCTTAAATTACAGTAATCAGTTAAGATAATCGTCCCTAAAATTGGTTTCTTTTGCTTAAAAATAATCGTTTTAAGCCCAAACCAAGCCAGTGACAAAAAGTCCTTCTTTTTCATCTTCTTTCCCCTTATAACACAATTTCCCTAATCCAGGCCTCTTCCCTTGCTGCCTGCCACAATTTATTCAGATAATGAAGAGAATATTGTTTCTCAATAAAATGGTAAGCAAATCTTCCCCAATCGGTTAGAATAATTTTTCCCTCCTGGCTTTTAGACATTCCCAAAAATCTTAAAGCCCCAAACAGCAGCCTGAATTCTTTCCTGGCCTCCCTATTAAACAAGAAGCGAAATCTTTCTTCATCTATTACACCCTCATAAAATCGCCAAAAGAGCCAAAAAATCATTTTTTCCCTTTCATTCATCCTATTCACCAAATTGATAGGCAATCTTCCCCGGTTCAAAACCTTAATATATTCATCCACATCAAAGGTATTAAGATAAAAATAGCAGTCAAAAAGGGAACTGGCTCCTGCCCCAATACCAAGAAAACTTTCCCTGGTTACAGAAGTATATCTAATGCCGTCACTTTTTCCGTAGGTCCATACCGAACTGCTTTTATAGCCATACTGGGCGGAAATGTCGTCAATTAACTTGAGAATTTTTCTTTCTTCCAGTTCGCTGAATCTGGACAATCCCCTTTTCTCAATTACCCTTCCCAAACCAGTCATAGGAAAAACAATAAGGGGATAAACAGAAAGCTGGTCTATGGGGTAAGAATAAACTTTTCTCAAATCATACTCCAGTTCCTCCCAGCTTTGTCCCGGAAGATTAGTCATCAAATCAACATCCACACATTTAAAATTAGCTTGGGTAAGCAGGGTTAAAGCCCGATCCAAGTCCTTTTCCTCATAGTTCCTGCCCAAAAATTTCAATTTCTCATTATTAAAGGTCTGGACTCCCAAACTAACTAATTCAATTCCAAGTTCTTTTAATTGGCTTACTAAATCCTCATTAACCTGGCTAGGATAAAGTTCTATTCCGATATCACCATGAAAACCATAGTCAGTATTAAGAAAACCAATTACCTCCCCAAGTTCCTTTATAAGCAGAGTAGGAGTCCCTCCCCCAATATAGACAGAAGAAATTTTTTTATTGCCTAATAAGTTTTTGTACAAAATCAGCTCTTTAAGCAGCGCTTCTTTATATTCTCCAGCCTTCTCCTGGTTATAGATGGTTTTATTATAAGGACAGTAGGGGCAAATAGTTTGACAAAAGGGGATGTGGATATAGAGGCCGATATCGTCTTCTATCTTTTCAAAATCAACCAAACCTTTTTTATAGGCAGTAAAACTAAATCCTTCTTTTTTGCCCAGGATTATTCTTCTTAAAAAATCTGTAAGCATAATTCTCCCTCATTTTCACTTGGTTTCTGCCTTTCCATTATACCATCTTTTTAGCAGGTCCAACTTAAAGCTAAAAGACCAATTAATGGAAATTAATAAAGGTCGGAATTTAAAGTCCTTTACCTTTATAACTCCTTTAATTGGTAAACATCTTTTCGGATATGGTTTAAAAGCGGTAGCTCCCTTCTTACCTTTTCCACCACTGTTAAATCTAAATCGGCCACCAGCAAATCCTCTTCTTCTCCCAACCTGCTCACTATCCCTCCCCAGGGATCAACGATTATTGAATTACCATAGGAAACATAATGGGCACTCCAATCCCTGGCCGGGGCAGCCCCCAGGGTATAAACCTGGTTATCCACTGCTCTTGCTCTAAATAAGAGCTCCCAATGCAGGGGACCTGTGGTCATATTAAAGGCAGCCGGAACAATAATCAATTTTGCCCCTCTTTGAACCATCAATCTGGAAAGTTCAGGAAAACGAAAATCATAGCAAATCAATACTCCCATTTTGCCATAGGGGGTATCAAAGACTGTTACAGCATTACCCGCACTTAAAACAGCAGATTCTTGGAAACTTTGCCCCCCTTCCACAGCTATATCAAATAAATGCATCTTTCTATGTTTGGCAATCTGCCTGCCCTGATTATCAAAAACATAGGAGGTATTATAAACCAACCCCTGCTCATCAAGTTCCGGAACTGAGCCTCCCACCAAAAATAGCCGGTGTTCTAAAGCCAGCCCAGCTAACTTTTCCCAACTCGGTCCCCCTTCCTTTTCAGCATAAAGGGGAAACTTATCATTCTGATAAGGGCAGTTGAACATCTCCGGCAGTACCGCCAATTCCACCCCCATTTCTGCGGCTTTTCCGATCATAGCTGCAGCTTTTTTTAAGTTTTCTTCCTTCTTATCAACTACCCTCATCTGAATTAAAGCTACTTTTAACCTTGTCATCTTCTCCTCCTTTTCAGCCTGATTTTTTTCCTTTAATTTGTTAATTGCTTACCAGTCACCTATTTTAATCTTTCCACATAGTCTAGGGTAAAAGAGAAAATTTTCTGGAGGCGATATAATGAGCAGGCCTAATCTAAACGAGCTTTCTGAAGAAGCCAGGGCCTTATTGGTAAGTTTAATTGAGCGCTATACCACCCCTCAAGTAGTAAATACCCACTGGCGGGCAGCTTTAGCAGGAGTCCATACCAATCCGACAGAATTTTTAATTTTTCACCGCCAATTTCTCAGCGGTTTGGAAGATTTTTTAC
>DUMD01000190.1 GCA_012840065.1 Clostridia bacterium | reverse complement strand
TTTGTAATTGAAGGTCAATATCCCATGTATGGTAATGACGATGACCGGGTTGATTCAATTGCCGTAAAACTGGTTAAGGATTTTTCCGAACGACTCAAAAAACATCACATTTATCGCAATGCCAAACCGACTTTATCTATTCTGACCATTACCTCTAATGTAGTTTACGGCAAAAAAACCGGAAGTACTCCCGACGGCAGAAAAACAGGAGAACCCTTTGCTCCAGGAGCTAATCCCATGCATGGCAGAGACCGGTCAGGAGCACTGGCCTCTTTGAACACTGTAGCTAAAATTCCCTATTCCGCTTGCCAGGATGGTATATCCAATACTTTTACAATTGTACCCAATGCTCTAGGAAAAACAGAAGAAGACAGAATTAACAATTTAACTGCCATTCTTGACGGTTATTTTAAACAGGGAGCTCATCATCTTAATGTAAATGTTCTGAATAGAGAAACCCTCTTAGCCGCTGTAGCTAAACCAGAATTATATCCCCAATTAACCATTAGGGTATCCGGTTATGCCGTTCATTTTGTAAAGCTTTCCCGTCAGCAGCAGCAGGAAGTTTTAGCCCGCACCTTCCACCTTACAGCCTAGGTGGTGATAAGATGACTGAAAAAGGAAGAATTCATTCCTGGGAAACCTGCGGAACTGTGGATGGCCCCGGGATTCGTTTTGTCCTTTTTATGCAGGGCTGCCCTTTACGCTGCCTTTACTGTCACAACCCTGACACCTGGGAAATTTCAGAAGGACAGGAATATACCGTTGAAGAAATTTTTAAACGAATACTAAGAAATGAACCTTATTTCCAGGCATCAGGAGGGGGGGTAACCGTATCGGGGGGAGAACCGGGGCTTCAAGCCCAATTTGTAGCGGAACTGTTTAAAGAATGCAAACAACATGGCATTCATACCGCTTTAGATACTTCGGGCAGTGTAGGACTGAAAAAAATACTTCCGATTTTAGACTGGACCGATCTGGTAATTTTAGATCTGAAACACGGAAATCTGGAAAAGCACCGGCTATTAACCGGGAAAACAAACGAGAAAATAATAGAAGTTGCAGAGTACTTAAATCAAAGCTCAATCAAGTTTTGGCTTCGCCATGTCCTGGTTCCTGGCTATACAGACCGGAAAGATGATTTAGAACAGCTAGTTCTTCTGCTGAATAAACTGGAAAGGGCGGAAAAATTAGAATTGATTCCCTATCACAAGCTGGGGCTACACAAATGGGCAGCCTTAGGTCTAACCAATCGGCTAGCCTCAGTCTCTCCTCCCTCAATTACCAAAATGGAGGAAGTGAAAAATTTTCTCAGGAGCCGAACTAAGTTAAAAATTTGTTAGAAAGATAGTGGTAGGCTGGGAGAAATACTGGCAAAGGCCAGCATACTGGTAACAATAATTACTAGCATTGAGATTAAGGTACAAACAATAATAGTCCCTTTATTCCAAAACATCACTATCCCCTCCAAGAATAAACCTTCTAAATATATATACCTAGAAATAAGGCAAAAAGTTTCTGGTAATAATTCCATTTTCCTATCCTCCTGCTAACCATAAAAAAATCGGGACAAAACGTCCCGATTTTTTTATCTTCCCACAAAATGTTGAGTAAACATTTTCCCGTAAGGCCCTCCATCAACAATGCCGATCCCGATATGAGTATAATTGGGGTTAAGAATATTGGCCCTATGACCGGAAGAATTCATTAAACCTGTATGAGCCCGCTCTACAGTAGGAGCTCCAGCCAAATTTTCTCCTGCATATCTGTAAGTAATTCCCTGAGATTTCATCAAATCAAAAGGTGAACCATAAGTAGGAGAATTGTGAGCAAAATAATTATTATCAATCATATCCTGACTTTTCATTCTTGCCGTCTTTACCAAATCCATATCTACAATTAATGGTTTCAAACCGGCTGCCTGCCGTTCTTTATTAACCAAATCAATCATTTTTTGCTCATCAGCTGTCAAGCCTTTTACCGGAGCTGGAGTTGGTTCCGGAGTTGGTACCGGAGTCGGCTCTGGGGTTGGTTCTGGTACCGGAGTCGGCTCTGGAGTCGGTTCCGGTGCCGGAGTCGGTGCAGGTTTTATAGAGCCATACATCTTTTCCACTATCTCTCTCAGCTTGTTCACAGTAGCTTCATCAGGTACTCCGGTTATCGGTAATTTAACATCTCTTTGGAAAAGACTTAAACACCATCTGGTCCTGCTTCCACAAATTCCGTCAATACTACCCACCGGGTAAACAAGCTTGTCCAACAGGGTTTGCACTTCCTTAGCTTGTTCTCCCCTTATTGCTTGACAAAAATTAGTTTCTGTCAAAGTCTGCGAGCCTAGCTTGTTGGTCAGACAGAAAGCTGCTGTTGCTTCTTTAACCGGCATAAAGCCAGTTAACAGGGTAAAAATTAACAGCCCCCCAATTACTAGTTTTCCTGCTTTTTTCATTTTTTCTTCACTCCTTTCCTTAAATAAAACCCCTTTCCTTTACCGAGGAGGTGAAATCTTACCCTCTTCAATAAAGTTGGCATACGGTGATTATATTGTATTATGTAAACAGTGTCAAAAGCAAAAAAGCCACTGTCCTGGCTTATAAAAAAATAACTACATTAAATTCCTCTTTTTACATTAAATTTTTAATTAATTTATAGAAAAGCCAATATCTGTTAACCAATTGTTTAAAATCTTAAACAATTAGTAATTAATTTTATAATTTAATTACTAATTAAAAGAGGGCTGGAATTCCCATACCTGCCAAGCCCCTTAGCAAGAAAACATTAGTCAGTAGATAAATCATTATGTTTAAAATCCCAGGCCCTAAGAGCAACTAGCTTCTCCCCGTCAGGATATTCACCCTGACTTTGAATTGTTTTAAATTCTTTTAGTCGATCAAGGTTTTGGTTAAAATAATTAACTAAGTTCCTAATCAAACTCATTGTATTAGGAGTAATATAATGTTCTATTCCCTCAACCTGTTCCTCTACGTCTGTTTTAGCATTTAACAGGCGGAAAAATTCCTTAAGCATTTCATCCCGCCAAGCCAAAAACTTTCCATACTTCTCTCCTAAAGGTGTAAGCCCTACATTCCTGTATTTCTCATAATAAATGAAACCGCATTCATCAAGTTTTTGAATCATTCTGGTCACAGAAGAAGGCTGAACTTTTAAAGCTTCAGCTAGGTCAACTGCCCGAACATAGCCTTTTTTTTGCAGCAAACGGTAAATCATTTCCAAGTAGTCCTCCATGCTTTCAGTTAACATTTTAACTGCTCCCCCCTACATCCTTTTGTTAAACCAATCCTAAAAGCCTGGCTCCCTGGGCAACAATAAAACAAATTATTAGAGACAGAAAAGTTGGTATTAAA
>DUMD01000189.1 GCA_012840065.1 Clostridia bacterium | reverse complement strand
TACCGGTAAGAATAATTACTTTTACTTCCGGATCTGCTGCTAAGTCATCAAAAGCAGCTTTAATTTCCGCCAAAGTATCTTTGTTCAATGCATTTAATACTTTGGGCCGGTTGATAGTTACGGTAGCGATTTTCCCTTTTTCGACTATCAAGTTAGCATAACTCATTTATTATTACCCCCTTAATAATTTATTTTTGTTTGTTCATAATTTCTGCCCTGATTCCCATTGGTTCAGGACGGAAAATTCTTTCATCCATCAATTTGAGATCATCGGCAACTTTTACTTTGAAATCAATTTGATCGAGAACGTCTTTTTGTAAATCTACACCAGGTGCAATTTCAGTTAAAACCATTCCTTCCGGTCTTAATTCCAGAACTGCCCGTTCTGTTACATATAATACAGGTTGACCTTTTTCCCGAGCATAGTCACCGCTAAAGGTAATTTGTTCTACCTGAGGCAAGAATTTTTTGCTCCTGCCTTCTTGCAGAATGTTCAGTTTACCATGTTTAACCTCTACTTTCAGACCACCAGCTGTCATAGTGCCGCAGAAAACTACTTTCTTAGCATTTTGGGTAATGTTGATGAAACCACCGCAACCGGCAACCCGAGTACCAAACTTGCTAACGTTAATGTTTCCTCTTTCATCAGCCTGAGCCAAACCAAGAAAAGCAATGTCCAAGCCGCCGCCATCATAGAAGTCGAATTGAGAATGGTGTTCAATAATGGCTTCCGCATTGACGGAACCGCCAAAATCTTTTCCACCGGTAGGTACGCCGCCGATTGGTCCTGCCTCTACAGTCAGAGTCATAAGGTCGGACATACCTTCCTCATTAGCTACTGCTGCTACTCCGTCAGGCATTCCGATTCCCAGGTTAACTATAGCATCAGGAATCAATTCCATAACCGCTCTCCGGGCAACTACCTTTCTTTCATCCAAAGGCATTGGTTCTATAGAACCAAGGGGAACCTTAATTTCACCGGAAACTGCAGGATCATAATAAACCGTATTGTTCTGCCAATGATATTGAGGATCAGCCACAACAATAGCATCTACATAAATACCGGGAACTTTTACATCCCTTGGGTCAAGGGTTCCGTTTGCTGCTAGCCGTTCTACCTGGGCAATAACTATACCGCCACTGTTTTTAGCTGCCTGGGCTACTACAATTGCTTCAGTATATACGCCTTCTTTTTCCATAGTAATATTGCCTTTTTCATCGGCAGTAGTACCCCGAATAATACCCACATTAATAGGCATGGCTTTATAGAACAGCCATTCTTTTCCGGCCAACTGAATTACTTCTACCAAATCTTCTTTGGTAACACTATTTAATTTACCGCCTTCTACCCGAGGGTCAACAAAGGTTTTTAAACCTACATGAGTAATTAATCCTGGTTTTCCGCCGGCAATATTTCTCAGCAGATGTAAGAGCGCGCCCTGAGGGAAATTATAAGCCTCACATTTATTTTCCAGCGCTAATTTGCCTAATTTGGGTGCCATGTTCCAGTGCCCGCCAATTACTCTCTTTACCAGGCCTTCATGAGCAAAATGGTTCATTGCTCTTTCGTCACCATCGCCCTGCCCAGCCGAATAAAAGAGAGTAAGATTGTTGGGGCTACCGGTTTCTAGGAAGCTCTTTTCAATTTCTACCGAAATTTGCTCCGGGTGAGCCATCCCAACAAAACCCGAAATAGCAACAGTATCTCCCGGTTTAATCAGTTTTACTGCATCCCGGGCAGACATAATTTTGTTTTTGGGCATAAGATCAACCTCCTTACTTTGTCAGTTTTTATTCCAACTTTCCGGAAAGCTTTTCACTCTAAATAGATCTTGCAAATATCATGCCAATTTTACAAAGAACAGCAAAAGCTTTTGAAAGTTAGAAGGATTGTGCACTTTTTCACTTCAGCCGGTAGGCACATAAAATAAAAAACGCAAAATATGCAAAAGTGCACATGTGCTTTTGCATATTTTGCGTTTTTGCATATAGTTTTATTCATAAATTTTCCTACTAATTAATTAAACCTTTCTTCGCCAAAAATTCTCTGGCAACTTCCTCATGATCTCTGCCCTTTTCGTCAACCTCCAAGTTCAACTGCTGCATCTCTTCTTCGCTAATTTGACCCCCCAATTTATTCAAAACCTCTTTTAAACCTGGATGGTTATCCAATACTTCTTGGCGAATAACCGTAGCCATATGGTAGGGAGGGAAAAATTGCTTATCATCTTCCAAAATAACCAAGTCGTAAAGAGCAATCCTGGCATCGGTGGAATAGGCTACCACAACGTCAACGTCTCTTTCTTTTGCTGCTTTATAGACCAAACTAATTTCCATGGGATATTTTTCTTTAAAATCGAAGCCATAATGACGGCTGAAAGCTGCATAGCCATCCCCCTGCCTTTCCAGGAAGGTAGTATCGGTGCCCAAAGTTAAATTCTCCGCCTTCCCCTTAAGGTCGGAAACCTTCTTTACTCCTAATTCTTCCGCCAGGTCTCTCCGCATGGCCAGGGCATAGGTATTTTGGAAACCATAAGGTTCAAGCCAAGTTATGTTCCATCTTTTTTCAAATTCCGATTTAACATAATCATAAACCTCTTGCGGGTCCGTCATCTTTTCTGTTACCCCCAGGGGACCGGTCAGGGCAGTGCCTGTATAACCGCCGTAAATGTCAATTTCCCCGGCCTCAATAGCCGCCTGAGTTACTGAAGAAGCACCCAGGTTTGTTTTCATTTCCACGTTTAAATCTGTATTTTCCTCAATCAAAATTTTCAACATATTACCGATAATAGTAGGCTCGGTATAGGTTTGGGTTCCTATTACTATTTTATCACCCTTGCTCCCACCACCACAACCTGCCAAAACTAAAGTCAGACCAAGAAAAACCATCAAGAGGATATATTTAAAACCCTTCCTTTGTAAAGCCATCCGCAAAACCTCCCTCTATTTATTTGCCCTCAAACCGCGGGGAGTAACTGCCTTCTCCAAGCGGCCAAGGATAAAATCCGCCAGCAAAGCCAGAATGGCACAGGGTACAGCCCCGGATAAAATCATATTATTATTTACCATAGCCAAACCAGTGTAAATCATCCTTCCCAAACCGCCACCGCCGATAAAGGCAGCCAAAGCAGCGGTACCAATGGTAATGACAGTCGCCGTTCTTATCCCCGCCATAATGACGGAAAGGCTTAGGGGAAGTTCAACCATAAAAAGAACCTGATTTTTAGTCATGCCCATTCCATATCCGGCTTCAATTAAAGACTTATCCACACCCTTAATTCCGGTATAGGTATTTCTAAGAATAGGCAGCAGGGCGTATAAAAACAAAGCGGCAATGGCATTCTTGGTTCCTATTCCCAAAAAAGGAATCAAAAAACCTAACAGGGCTAAACTGGGAATAGTCTGAAAGACGTTAACAACAGCAATTACAGGCTGGGCAAGTTTTTCATGTCTAGTTAGTACAATCCCCAGAGGGACAGCCACCGCCACTGCCAAAGCCAGAGCAATAAAAGATAATTGCAAATGCTCTACTGCTGCCATCAAAATTTGATCAGAACGGCTGGCCATAAAAGCAAAGAATTTACTTAAACTTTCCACCATATCTTCCTCCCTTCATCAGCTGGTCGCCTTCCAAAGAGTCTCTGCCAATACATTCACCAGACTCGTTCTGGTAATTAACCCCTTTAATCTTCCTTGCCGGTCCACAACCGGCAGATAGCCAACCCTTTTCCCAGCCATTATATCTAAAGCCTCTCTTACCCCTGTGCCCTCAACTACTGTAATAATTTCCGAGGTCATAATTTCTGCCAATTGGCAAGCCTGGTTTAAATTTTGCTGCATATCCTTGATAGTAACAATTCCTATCAATTTCTTAAAACGATCAATAATAAGCAAGCTATCAACCCGTCTTTTTCTCATTAGATCAAGTCCTTCCGCCAGTCCGTGAGTAGGCAGCATAGTGACCGGATTAGGATTCATAATATCCTCTACCTTTAGGGTTTCAGGCTGGCGAATTAATCTATCCCGACCAATAAAATCTCTGACAAAGTCATTTTCAGGAGTTCTCAACAAGCGGTCAGGAGTATCCAATTGAACAATCTTCCCTTCCCTCATCAGGGCAATCCTAGTGCCTAATTTTAAAGCTTCATCAATATCATGGGTAACAAAAACTATTGTCTTCTGGAGCTCTAATTGCAGTTGAAGCAGCTCGTCCTGAAGCTGCTCCCGGGTAATAGGGTCTAATGCTCCAAATGGTTCATCCATCAAAATAATCGGCGGATCCGCCGCCAACGCTCTAGCCACCCCTACTCTCTGCTGCTGGCCGCCACTCAGTTCAAAAGGATATTTATCCCTAAATTTTTCCGGCGGCAAGCCGACTAAATGCAACAGCTCTTCCACCCGTTCCCTTCTTTTCTGTTCAGGCCATTTTTTTAGCTTAGGAACTAAAGCAATGTTTTCTCCAATGGTCATCTGAGGAAATAAACCAATCTGCTGGATAACATAGCCAATATTTCTGCGCAACTCCACCGGATCCAATTTCCCCGCATCCTCGCCTTGAATATAAATTTTTCCGGAAGTTGGTTCGATTAAGCGGTTAATCATTTTCATGGTTGTTGTTTTTCCACAGCCGCTTGGACCAATCAAGATTAAAATTTCCCCCTTGCGAATATGCAGATTTAAGTTATCCACGGCTATACTGTTTAAATCATATTGTTTAGTCACGTTTTCAAATCTAATCATCAACCTCCACCTCACTTCAGATGATGCAGAAACTTTTCCAAGTAAAACCAACAACTTAATTATAGTATATAAGTTGACAGATGTCAACAACTTATTTCCAAAAACAAGTTGGCTGAGGAAATAAAAAAAAGAACGGATAAAACCGTTCTTTTTACCTAATTTTTTAATTAACCATCTCTTTAACCAAGCGTTTTGCCTCTTTATTTCCTACTACTAAAAGAATATCCCCTTCTTTAAAAGTAAATTGAGCATCCGGAGACATTATCTGCTCTCCGTCTCGCCAAACAGCAGCAACCGTTGCTCCTGTTTTTGTTCGTAAATCCAAGGAAGCTAAATTCTCTCCAATCAAGGGAGAACCTTTTTTAATTGTAATTTCCTCTGCCTCCTGTAAAGAATTAACCATATCTGAAATATAATTACCAAGTTCCTCCATCAATTGATCAATTCTGCGGTCAATTATCTTTCGTTCTTCCTGCAGTTTGGCAAGATCATTAAGCATATCAAAGAGATTATTCTTATATTCAAACGTTTCAACAAACTTCTTAGCCGCTCCTCTTCTCTTCACAATAGTTCCAATACCGGAGACAGTTTCCACAATCCCTTTATTTTGTAAAATAGAAATTGCTCTTCGAATTGTCTCCGGAGAAACATGGTATCTACCTGCTAGAACTGAACGTCCTCTTAATTTCTCCCCCTCTTTAAATTCATTATTAGTAATTCTCCGAGCTATATCCAGTGCTATTTGTTCATAACGGGCAAGTTCATTTTTCCCCCGCTCGCTTCTCATTTTACTCCTCCCTTCCTTACATCCGAGCACTCTAGACTAGTTCAACTTAGTTAATATTTCCCCTTCCTAGCGGTTTGTCAAAACAATTATATCTTATTACTAGAGGGATATAAAACCACTTACTATTGTAATCCATCTCCTCTCTGTAGAACAAGGTCTTTCTTTGGTTATTTTTCCGCCATATTCAACCCTGAACAGTAAATGTATTTTTTAATGAAAGTGTATAATTTTTCATCAAAACCAAAGGCATTTAGGAAACCATATTTACAAAGCGGAGAATATATAGTAAAATAATGTCGAAAAATATCGAAATTACCACTTTGAATAGGCGGTGAAAGAATTGCCTCTAACAATGGAACAAAAAATTCTCTGTGCCATCAGTCATCTAGGCATATTGGTAGGATTTCCAATCCTTGCGCCACTTCTGGTTTATTTCCTATCCAAGGATGATTTTGTCAAGCTGCAGGCTAAAGAAGCCTTATTTTTTCAGATTTTAGTAGTTATACTTATGATAATTTCCTTATTTTTAACTATTTTTTTGAAAGGCTTGCCTTTATTTCTGGCCACCGCAGCCTTTAGTATATTTTTCCCAATTATGGCTGTCGTAAGATTATGTAAAGGTAGAAACTTCAGCTATCCTTTCACTGGTAAGTTTGTCCGAAAAGGATGAAGTACATACAAATCAATTGCTTTTCTTTAAGGAGTAATAAAAATACTAAAAAAGGTTTACTGGGAGAATAAAAACTGCCTGAAGGCTATCTTTTTTAAGACAGTCTTCTAGGCAGTTTTAAATATTTCTGCCGGCATAAATATTATACAATAAAAAATCTTCCTAAAATTAATGGTTTTCTCTCAAAAGGTGGATAAGTCGTCGAGCATGAAAACCTTCCTCCAGCCTTTCCCGCAACTTGCTATATCTTAAAACAACCTGATTATTGCGGAGAGCAGCCCCCAAGGCTCTGCGGCTGCCCACCAGTACAACCAACTGTTTAGCTCTGGTAATAGCCGTATAAAGCAAATTTCTCTGCAGCATATTATAGTGTTGAAAGGAAACCGGCATAACAACCGCCGGGTATTCGCTGCCTTGGCTTTTATGAACCGAAATAGCATAAGCCAAACTTAGCTCATCCAGCTCATCCTGTTCATAAATTACCTCCCGATCCCCCTCCAAGTCATTGAAAACAACACCAACCAATTTTTCTTCCAAGTCAATCCAGACAATCCGGCCAATATCTCCGTTGAATACCAATTTATCATAATTATTTTTTAATTGAATAACCCGGTCGCCGGTTCGGTAAACTTTGTCCCCGAATTTTAACTCCTTTTTCCCAATACCCTTAGGATTGAGAACCTCCTGCAGCTTTAAATTTAAATTTTCCACCCCGGTCTGGGTCCGTCTTTGGGGAGTAAGGACTTGAATATCATTTAAAGGATCCAATTTATAATAATTAGGCAAACGGCTACTGCAGAGTTCTATGACAGTTTGGACAATCTGCTCCGGTTCGGAAACTTCTAAAAAGAAAAAATCCTGCTTATTTAAAAGGGGAAAATCCCCTTGATTGATCCGATGAGCATTAACCACAATCATACTCTCCTGGGCCTGCCTAAAAATTTCATTTAATCTTACCACGCTGGCAATACCAGAACTAATCAAATCCTTTAAAACATTGCCGGCTCCCACGGAAGGAAGCTGGTCCGTATCTCCTACCAGAATGAGCCGCGTGCCGGGAGCCAAAGCCTTTAATAGATTATAAGTAAGGAGAAGATCAAGCATGGAGGTTTCATCCACAATCAGCACATCCGCATCTATTGGATTATCCCGGTTGCGTTTGAATTCCATCCCCTCCCCTTCAGCATAACCATATTCCAAGAGGCGGTGGACGGTTTTCGCTTCTCTGCCAGTGGTTTCCGCCATCCTCTTGGCCGCTCTCCCTGTGGGAGCAGCCAGCACCACCCTATAACCAGCTAATTCCAAAAGACCGATGATAGCCCGAATGGTAGTGGTTTTTCCTGTACCAGGCCCCCCGGTAAGAATGGTAAGATTTGAGGTCAAAGCTATCTCTACCGCCTCCCTCTGTTTCTCCGCCAGAATAATTCCATTTTCCTCTTCCCAAATTTTTAATTGGTCGGCCCAGTCAGCCAAATCTGCCTGTAAGGGAATAGCAGCCAAAGAAGAAAAAAGCTCTGCCACCCCCCGCTCCGCATAATAGAAAGGAGCAAGATAAACAGCGGTATGGTCCGCGAAGACATCCCGGAAAATTTCCTTTTTTTCCTCCAAAATCCTTAGACTTTCTTTAATAATTCCTTCGTCTACTTCCAGCTTTTCCTTAAGGATTTCTGCTAATTTTTCTTGGGGCAAATAAACATGACCGTTATTAGCCTCTTCAGCCAAGAAATATTTTACAGCCGACTGTACCCGAAAGGGAGAAGTGGGTTCAATTCCAACCTGACGGGCAATACGGTCAGCAGTGAGAAAGCCAATGCCAAAAATATCTTCTGCCAGTCGATAAGGGTTCTGGCGGATAACCGTAAGAGAGTCCCGGCCGTACTGGCGGTAAATCTTAATGGCATAACTAGGGCTGATCCCATATCCTTGAAGGGCAAGCATCACCTGTTTTATTTCCTTTTGGTCCTGGAAGGCCTTTCCAATCCTTTCTGCCTTAACCCGGCCTATTCCCTCCACCTCAACCAGCTTATCCGGAGTATATTCAATTACATCTAGGGTTTTTAAGCCGAAATGGGCCACTAATTTCTCTGCAGTTTTAGGCCCCACCCCTTTAATCAGCCCGGAAGCCAGGTATCTTTGAATGGCAACCAGGGTGGCAGGAACAAGCTCTTCGATTTTTTCCACCTGCAGCTGCCAGCCATAGTTAGAATGGTTGCGCCACCGACCGCTCACCCGAATAGACTGGCCTTCATAAAGGGGGGGAAAAGTTCCCACCGCCGTAGTCAAATCTTCCTTCCCCTCTACCTTTATCCTGATAACACCATACATATTTTCTTCATTATAATAGGTTATCCTCTCCACAACCCCGTCAATAGTAACCATCGTACCCATCCTTTTAAAATTCCACAAATTTAACTCAATCTATAAATTTAACGATTGTCCTTACAACTTCCTCCACATCTTGATAAGTTATTGGCTCTCCTTCTTTCTTTTCAACCAGGCAGTCAACCGCATGATGCTCCAAAATAGCAATACCAATTTTGGAAAGGGCCGCTCGAACCGCAGCAATCTGAATCAATACTTCCTGACAACCCTTACCTTCCTCAATCATTTTCTCTATTCCGTTTAGATGGCCCTTAACCGTTTTTATTCTTCTTAATAAATCCTTCTGAACCTCTTCCCGTTCCACCTCTTTCCCCCCTATTCACTCAGGAAAAACATCTTCTTTTAATTTTAACGAAAAACCCCCTTCCGGTCAAAAAATTACCGGGCTATAACCTTCTCCCTTTCTCCTTCAATATTTGCCGGCAAATTGCCATCCCGTCTAAAAGCAAGGATCTTGACCGGACAGTTTTCTATACAGCTAGCGCAGGCAATGCAAGAATCGTTACTCATCTGGTTAGATTGGGAAAACTCCAAATAAGGAGTCAATTGCATCGGACAAACCCGGGCACATTTGGCACAATTGATACATTTGGCAGGATCAGTTATAGTAACCTTCCGGTTAGTTTTTTGAGCTATCCCCAATAACCGGCCAACTCGATAAGCAATATTCTGAAATGTACCCATGGGGCAAAAAGAACACCAGGTTCTGGGACTAATCAAAAAAGCCAAAATTGTTCCGACCATAGTTACCACAAAATAATTCATAACAAAAATAAAACCCAACCTATCTAAAAAAGGTGCTGTTTCATATAGAGAAAGCACTTTTAACAGCCGGCTCCCCAGCATAAACATGAACCAGCCAAAGGCTAAATATCTAACAGGCTTCGATTTTAGAAAAGCAGGAATTTTTCTGTTTGCACTAATTGGCAAAATTAGATAATCAAATAAACTGCCGTGGGGACAAATGTTGCCACACCAATATTTTTCTTTAAAAAAGCCAAATAAAGCCAGGGCAATCACCATGGGAATCATCAACAGCCCCAATTTAGGATACCAAAGCCCTCCAAAGGCAACCAGTAAAATAAACAACCAGGCATATTTGCGGAAAGGGCTAAATACCCTAGTGGTCTTAAGATAATAACTCTTCACTACCTTCTACCCCCTTCATTGCAAAAATTTTTATACCCTCCCCCTATGGGGGGGATTAATATAATTCTATTAATATTCTCATTTTTTGTCAACAAACTATTTCTATAAAAATTTTCCAGTACATCTCAAAAAATACGTTCCTATCTCCTCTCAAAAAATAGAGTTGATAATTGTAATAATTACCTTGTAAATATATATTTAAATGGATAAGATTTTAAAGAGGTGATGGCACAAGATGGATTTAGTAAAACAAATAGCAGCAGAGCTTCAAATTAAGATTTCCCAGGTAGAAAACACTGTTCGC
The DNA here is from genome assembly GCA_012840065.1 of Clostridia bacterium. Classification (GTDB taxonomy): domain Bacteria; phylum Bacillota; class DUMD01; order DUMD01; family DUMD01; genus DUMD01. The sequence continues at coordinate 544 of DUMD01000189.1, read as the reverse complement.
CTATTAGATGAAGGGAATACGATTCCTTTTATTGCCCGCTACCGCAAGGAAGCAACCGGCAGTTTAAATGAGGAAGAGCTGCGCCAAGTTGCAGACAGACTTAATTATTTGCGGAATCTAGCTGAAAGGAAAGCAGAAATTTTAAAATCCATTGAAGCTCAAGGTAAATTAACCCCTGACTTAAAAACCGCCATTGACCAAGCCGTTAAGCTTCAAGACCTGGAGGATATTTACCGTCCCTTCCGGCCTAAAAGAAAAACCAGGGCAACAGTGGCCAGAAGCCGGAGCTTGGAACCATTAAGCCGCTTCCTCCTTGAACAGACTGACCAAAATCCCCTTCTCCTTGCCCGGCAATTTGTCAATCCCGAATTGGGATTATTAACAGAAGAGGATTGTTTAGCCGGAGCCATGGATATCCTGGCAGAAGAATTTTCCGATCATCCTGACTACCGGAAAAATATCCGCCTCATGACTTATCGTTCCGGACTGCTGGTAGCTAAGGGAAAAACTGAGGAAGTTACGACCTATGAGATGTATTACGACT
>DUMD01000188.1 GCA_012840065.1 Clostridia bacterium | reverse complement strand
CTTCACCTTCCTCTAGATAATTTTTGGCTTTTTCCAATGCTTCCTCCGTCAATTGGGAAGACATTATTACCGGATAATCAAATCTAAAGATACCTATTCCTGCGGAAAAAGTAACTTGTGGATGGTAGCAGGTAAACTCCCGGAACTTATTATAAAACTCCTGGGCAAAATCTAACACCTTATCCCAGGCTCCAACAATAAAGGTGTCATCCCCACCTGAGAAAACTACATATAAATAATCCTGCCAATTATTTATCCTTATCAAATGGTTGATATAACCCTCAAAATATAAGGCTAACATGCGGCTAAGGGATGTTATTCGAGAAACAGTGGACTTTTCTCCCAAGCCATTGAGAAATAGATTGCCAAGGTTGTCCACATCAAGTTTAAGCAGGGCTAATTTTTGATCCCCAATGCTTTTTTCGGAGATTTCCTCAAAGTTAAACTGCTGATCTTCCTCCTTTTTTATAGGCAACTGATATGCCCCTAACCTGTACCCTCTGAATCCTTCTTTTAAAAACTGGGTATCGTTTAACAAAAAAGCAAATTCCGCTTCCTCTTTTTTTACTAACTGCCGCTTTTTAAAATGGTATTCAAAACCAAAGGACCGGAAGACATCTTGATAATCTCTTATGGTATGTCTGTCTTGAAATGCCACTTCCTTTATGAGCAAACACTCTGCATCCTTTATGCTATTGGTCAAATTCATAAAACTGGTGCAAAATGTACAGTAACTCTTTTCTACTTCTGAATTGTAAGTTATTGCTCTTTTTCCTTTTTCAACCCCACAAAGCTGACAATGCTCATTATCCTTTGAACCAACCCCAAAGGGGCCAAAAATTGAACCATAGCCTTTTTCCAAGCCAATTTCAGCCCATTTTCTGTTTTTACGGAAATTTACTTTTTGTTTTACCCTCTCCCAATGATCGTTAAAATCTTCGAAATCACTGGGAGAAAGCAAGATATAATCCAGGGCAATGTAAATTGCTCCCCGATGAAATTCTAAAAGCAGTTCAGAAATTTGTGCTCTTAATCTTCTAAATTTTTCTTCACAAATTTTAGGAGCTAAAATATAGAAATTGCCTCCACCATTATATAAAATGTTTGCTTCTTTTAAGCCCATTTCCCTAATGAGATAGCGGTTTATCACATCGGTAAGAAGGGCAATATATATCGAATGGCCCTTTAGAGATTTAGCCGCTCCCTTGCTGGGAATATTAAAAATAAAATCCTGAATTCCGGAAACATCTCCGCTGATTAGCATAAAATGTTCATCGGTATTCTTATCCATTTTTCTAAATCCCTCAGCTGTTAAACTGCCTTCTTCGTATTCAGCATGTAAACAAAGGGCAATAGCCGCCGTAGTCTTTGCATGGTCGTAAAGGGATATGTCCGGAACATAATTGGTAGTTTGGGCCGGCACACACCAAAGATATTTTTCCAATAAATAATAGAGCTGATTTTCATTCTGCACTAAAGAAAGCTCCTCTAAAAAACTGTCAACCAACTTCTTATATTGACTATTATCCAATGCAACGTCTTCCTTTGGAAAACCTTCCGAAATAGACAGGGGCGCCAAGCCATAGCCAAAATTTTTATCTAAACCATCAAATAGTCTGGAAAAAATAGGCCTTAAGGGTACGGTATAATACCTTTCCTTTGTATCTCCCTCTTCCCGCTCCTTTGATGACAGCCAATCAGCCAACTGAATAATTTTTTCCCAATCATTACGAGGCTCATGATGATACAATACTAAATCTATAATCTCATCTGGCAAAGTCTGGAAAAATTTGTTTTTCTGCCTTAATACATCTAATAATTGGGCCGAATATTTTGGGTGTCCCACCCTAATATGCTTATATTTTTCTTCAACCGGATAGCTTTTGCTTCTCTCAACAAATTTACCAATATCATGAAGCAAACCTGCTAAGTATAAGGTATCCCTAAGCAAGTACATTCCTCCTTTCTTTATTTAATAAAATTTATCTTTAAAACTAACTAGCTGGTTTAAAAAAACATTAATCATTAAT
>DUMD01000187.1 GCA_012840065.1 Clostridia bacterium | reverse complement strand
TTCAGCCTATGAATTTGCTACAAAACTTATGGGCGGAAAGATAGTAAAAGTTCCAACTGAGGATTATAAATTAAATCTTAATGGGATGTTAGAAAAAATAAATAAAAAAACAAAATTGATTTTTATTTGCAATCCAAATAACCCTACCGGAAAAATTGTTTCTAAGGAAGAATTAGAAGATTTTTTAAACAACATACCAGAACAAATTGTGGTAATATTAGATGAGGCCTATAATGAATATGTGGAGAGTTCGGATTATAAAAGCGGTTTAGAGTATCTTAGACATAGGAAAAACCTGATTGTATTGAGGACGTTTTCTAAAATCTATGGTCTTGCTGGGTTAAGAGTTGGGTATGGTATAGCTGATAAACAGTTAATAGATCTTATTAATAGAGTACGAGAACCATTTAATGTAAACCTTTTAGCTCAGGTTGCAGCTGTTGCCAGCTTGAGAGATAAAGATTATCTTAATAAGTGTAAACAGCTGAATAGTTTAAATAAGCAGATGTTATATAGTAATTTAAAACATCTTAGTCTAGATTATGTGCCTACTGAGGCGAATTTTATTTTGATTGATTTGAAGAGGGATGCACAAGTGATTTATAAGGAAATGCTAAAAAAAGGTGTGATAATTCGACCATGTACTAGTTTCGGTTTACCTAACCATATAAGAGTAACCATTGGAAAAGAGGAAGAAAATTTAATTTTTATTAATGCTCTTGCTCAAGTGTTAAAGAAATAAATACTATTTTTCTAGTTTTAATAGATAGCTGAAGGGAAGATCAAAGTGGATAAAAGGTTGGTAATTGCAATTGATGGTCCGGCGGGTGCAGGTAAAAGTACGCTAGCTAAAATGTTAGCTAAAAAGCTTAATTATACTTATATAGATACTGGAGCCATGTATAGGGCTCTAACTTTAAAAGTTTTAAATCAAAATGTAAATTTTAAAGATATCGACAAAATAATTGCTTTAGCAAATAGTACAATTATTGAATTAGTTAATTCGCCGTTTGCTGATCAGCCAAAGGTACTTTTAGATGGTAAAGATGTTACAAAAGAAATAAGGGATCCTTTAGTAAGTCAACATGTGTCACTCGTAGCGAAAATTCCGGAAGTTAGAAAAAGAATGTTGGTTTTGCAACGTAGGATTGGTGAAAACGGCGGCGTTGTAATGGATGGGAGAGATGTTGGTACAGTTGTGTTACCTAATGCTGATTTAAAATTTTTTGTTACAGCTGATATTAATTCTAGGGCTGAAAGAAGATTAAAAGATTTGCTAAATCAAGGATATGAGGTTGATTATGAAAGTGTTTTAGAAGAGCTTATAGAAAGGGATAGAATAGACTCAAATCGTGAAGTTGCTCCCCTCCGTCCTGCTGAAGATGCAATTTTCATTGATACAACTGGGTCTACAATTCAAGAGAATTTAGATAAGATAGTCAGTTATATAGAAAAAAAATTAATCCAGATTGAGGGAGATAATTAAATGGAAATTTATCTTGCCGATCATTTGGGATTTTGTTATGGCGTAAGAAGAGCTATGAAGTTAACTGAAGAATTATTAGATCAGGGGATAAAGGTAACCAGCTTGGGGCCTATAATTCATAATCTTCCAGAAATGGAGAGATTAAAGGTTAAAGGCTTAGAGATTGTTGAAAATCCAGAGGATATTAACAAAGAGAACATTAATAATCAGGTGTTTATAATTAGATCCCATGGTTTATCGCCTGATATAATTGCTAGTTTAGGTGATATAAAAATTGTTGATGGTACTTGTCCCTATGTTAAAGCTGTTCATAATAGTGGAAGATTATTAAAGAGTCAGGGCTACAAAATGGTCATAATTGGAGAAAAAACACATCCTGAGGTAAAAGCAGCTTTGGGATGGATAGGTGCTGGTACCTTAGTTGTTGAAGATAATCAAGACTTGAGCACTTTTCCTTTTTTTGATAAAATAGGTGTAGTTGTTCAAACTACCTTTCCTTTGCAAAATTTAGGGGAAATTATTGGACAATTAGCTTTGAAAACAAAAGAAATGAAGTTTATTAATACAGTTTGTGATGCTACTCAAAAAAGACAAAAAGCTGTTCAAAAACTAGCTCGCCAAGTTGATGTTGTAATCGTGATAGGTGGTAAGAACAGCGCAAATACAAGGAGGCTCGTATCAATCTGTCTTAACACAGGAGTTCCGACGTATCATATCGAGACCCCAGCAGAGATTGAGTCCTCCTGGTTAAAAAATATAAAAAAGGTTGGCATAACTGCAGGTGCATCAACACCTGACTGGATGATTAAGGAGGTAATTAAAACTATGACTGAAATTTCCCACAATGAACAGGCTATTAGCCAGGAGGAGGTTAACCAGGCTTCCGCCTATGAGGAAACTTTTAAAAATTTACATTCTGGTCAAATTGTAAAAGGTGAAATAGTTAAAATAACTAGTAATGAAGTATTAGTAGACGTTGGTTATAAATGTGATGGGATTATACCAATAAATGAAATTAAAAACCCGGAAGAACTAAAAGAAGGAGATGAAATTGACGTATATATTGTAAAGATGGAAGACCGGGAAGGTAATCTTATCCTTTCCAAAAAACGAGCTGATTATTTCAATTATTGGGCAAAAGCAGAAGAAGCATATAAAAAGGGAGAATATGTTACTGCAAAGGTTACGGAACAAGTTAAAGGTGGACTAATTGTTGATTTGGGAATCCGTGGTTTTGTTCCGGCTTCTCAAATAGATAGAAAATATGTAGAGGATTTATCCCAATTTGTTGGTCAGGAACTTACTTTTAAGATAATTGAGTTTGATCGGGATAGAAATAAAGTTGTTTTATCTCGTAAAGTTGTTTTAGAAGAAGAATTAAATCAAAAACGCCAACATATTTGGGATACAATAGAAGAAGGACAGGTATGGAAGGGAACTGTTACGAAAATTACTAATTTTGGTGTATTTGTAGACTTAGGTGGGGTGGAAGGATTAATCCATATTTCCGAATTATCTTGGAAAAGAGTAAAACATCCTTCTGAAGTAGTTCAAGAAGGAGATCAGGTTGATGTGTTTGTTTTAGGTGTTGATAGGGAAAAAGAAAGAATATCCCTAGGTCTAAAGCAAACAAAACCGGATCCTTGGACTCAGGCTGCCGAGAGTTATCCGATAGGTTCTATAGTGTCTGGAACTGTAGTTAGAGTGGTTGATTTTGGTGCATTTGTACAGCTTTCTGATGGTATTGAAGGTTTGGTGCATATTTCCCAACTATCTCATGATTGGGTAGCTAAGCCAGAGGATGCTGTTTCCGTAGGACAGCAGGTAAAAGTAAAAGTAATTGATTTAAATCCTGAAGAAAGAAGGATAAGTTTAAGTATAAAAGAAGCTGAACCTCGCCCAGATTATGCAAAAGAAGTTGTGGAAGAAAATAATAAGGCGAAAACTAATAGTGAAGCTAAGAATATAGCCGAAGACAGTCAAACAGTACAGAATAACGAAGACAGAGTAACCATTGGTGATGTATACGGTGATTTATTTCAGGAGAAAAAATAAGGATGAATACTAGACAGAGTCGTAAACTTGAACATATTAATTATGCACTTTCCCTTGCGGACCAGCCAGCTGACTCTGGTTTGCAAGATGTTACTTTTGTTAATAATTCCTTGCCAGAAGTAAATCTGGCTGATTTGGAACTGAGAGTCTCCTTATGGGGTGCTGAATGCTCAGTTCCTCTTTATATTAATGCAATGACGGGCGGGGTCGTTGAGGTTGAAGTTATCAATGGGAGACTTGCTGAAATAGCACGAATATTCAATATCCCTATGGCTGTTGGATCACAAACAGCTGGTTTGGAAGATGTAAATGTAGTTAATAGTTATAGAATTGTTAGAAAGTATAATCCTAATGGTATTATTTGGGGTAATGTGGGAGCAGATGTTTCTGTTTATCAAGCCCAAAAGGCTGTAGAAATGATTGAAGCAAATGCCTTACAGATTCATTTAAATGTACCCCAGGAATTAGTTATGGCAGAAGGAGACAGGGAATTTAAAGGTCGTTTGAAAAATATTGAACAAATTTGTAGATTTATAAACATTCCAATAATTGTTAAGGAAGTTGGTTTTGGAATAAGTAGAAGTGTAGCTGCTCAGTTGTTTGAATGTGGAGTAGCAGCAATAGATGTTGGTGGTAAGGGAGGAACAAATTTTGTTTCAATTGAGCATTTAAGGCACCCTTCTCCATTAGGTGAAATTTTGCTAAATTGGGGAATTGGGACAGTTGCCAGTTTGATAGAAGTTAAACAAACTGCATTAAAACTTGGCCAAGACAGGGTAAAAATTTTTGCTTCAGGTGGAATAAGAAATGGTTTGGATTTCGTTAAGTTAATTTCTTTAGGAGCCGATATGGTAGGGATTGCAAAACCTTTATTAGAGGCTGTTGTTTCTGATGAAGGATGCGAAAAAGGCGTAGAACTACTTAAAACTTTAATTGAACAAATAAAAGCTTGTATGGTTTTAGTAGGAACAAACTCCTTTGAAGGTTTGCGTTCTGTTCCTCTTGTTATAAGTGGTCAAACAAAAAACTGGCTTGAAATGCGCGGCTACGATCTCACTGAATATGGAATGAGAGATCTCCTTTAAAAACAGGTGCTTGTTTATTTATAGCAGGAATTATTAATTTTTAGGTGAATATTAAATATTATGTTTTATAAACACCTTTTTTTTTGCTTACACAACTGTCGCTTGCAGTGAATAAAATCAATTAACCATTGACCCAAAATATGTTAGGAGGGGGTAATATATGGTTGAGCAAATTTCTGTTTTCTTGGAAAATAAACATGGCCGATTAGCGGAAGTAACTGAAACTTTAAGTGCGAATAAAATCAATATAAGAGCTCTATCTATAGCGGATACTACTGATTTTGGGATCTTAAGACTTATTGTAGATCAACCGCAGCGAGCCTATTCAATTTTAAAAGAAGCTAATTTTGTTGTCAGCATAACGGAGGTTATCGCTGTTTCCATGCCCGATGAATCGGGAGCTTTGGCAAGGGTGTTAGCTGCACTTGCTAAGGAAAAGATTAATATTGAATACTTATATGCTTTTGTAACTCATGATGAGCACAAAGCTTTAGTGATTTTTAGAGTAGA